>JAJZEG010000202.1 GCA_021828605.1 Pseudomonadota bacterium
ATATCCGCGCGCGGCTCGATCAGGTTGAAATGGATGTTCAGACCATGGGCGAAGGCGATGGCGGCGCCGGGCTTGAGATTGGCGGCGAGATGATCGCGATAGAGATCCCCCTGCCCTTCATCCGGTGTCAGGATCATCACCACATCGGCCCAGCGCGCGGCCTCGGTGGGGTCCATGACTTTGAGCCCGGCGGCTTCGGCTTTGGCGATGGCCGATGAGCCGGGGCGCAGCGCCACGACCAGGTTTTTGAGGCCGGATTCCTTGAGATTAAGCGCATGGGCATGACCCTGGCTGCCATAGCCGACAATGACGACTTTCTTACCTTTGATCAGATTAACGTCAGCATCGGTGTCATAATAAACGCGCATAAAGGTCTCCTGTCGCGGATGATGAGAGTTGCAGGGTCCGCATGGGGGAAAATCATGGGTTTGGCAATCGGCTTGGGACATACCGAGCCATGCACGGGCTGCGAAACGCAATTTAATTATGGCGTGGGGGAGATTGGGGCGGGTGAGGCTCTAATGGAGGGCGTGAGTGAGCCAGGTTACTGGCGAGGGAATATGCAAATCATGCCAGGAGACGACCACGATCAGGCTGAGCAGGACCATGGCGCCGAAACCGAGGCCGAGTTCCTGGACGCTGCGGGGTAATGGGCGGCGGCGCACCGCTTCATAGGCGTAATAGAGCAAATGCCCGCCATCGAGGATGGGGATGGGGACCAGATTGAGCAGGCCGAGATTGACCGAAAGCACCGCGATGAAGGTGAAAAACGCACCCGCGCCGAGTGAGGCGGCGCGACCGGAGAGTTCGGCGATTTTTACCGGCCCGCCCAGATGGCTCACCCCTTGCTGGAAGGCGATCAGGTGCCAAAGCCCTTGGAAGGTGGCGGCGGTGAGACGCCAGGTCTGTACCGCGCCATCGAGCACGGCGATGGGGAGCGAGACCGGTTTGCGGGCGATGTCGCCGCCGATCACGCCGATTTCGCCCATGCTGTGGCCGTTGAGGATTTTGGCTTGCGGGGTGAGGCTCAGGCTGTGTTGGGTTCCGTGATTCTCGACCACGATGGTGAGTTTTTTGCCGGGAAAGGGTGCGACCAGATCATGGAGGGCGAAGAAATTGCTGACTTTGGTGCCGCTGATCGAGATGATCCGCTCGCCCGGATGCAAGCCCGCTTGGGCTGCGGGGGAATTGGCGACCACGCCGCTAATCACCGGCAGGACGGTCTCGGTGCCCAAGACGGCGGTGATGCCGGTGAGCAGCACGAAGGCGAGGAGAAAATTGGCGAACGGGCCGCCGGCGATGATCATCGCGCGCGAGGCCAGGGATTTGGTGCGGAAACTGCCGGGTGCGTCCTCACCCTCGGCTTCGCCGCCGAGTTCGGCCCAGCCTTGCATGCGCACGTATCCGCCGAGCGGGATGATTGCGAGTTTCCAGACCGTGCCGCGCCGATCCGTGCGCGAGAGCAAGGCCGGGCCGAAACCGACCGAGAAGGTTTCAACATGCACGCCGCGCCAGCGCGCCACCGCGTAATGGCCGAACTCGTGGACGGAAATCAGGATGCCCAGGACGAGGACGAAGGCGAGCAAGGTGTGAAAATCAGCGACCATGGAGCAAAGATAGGCGCAAAAGGTTAATTTGGAATGAGCAGCATGAGTTTTTCATGATGGGTCAGGCGAAAACGGGGAGGCATTCGGTGGCGACCCGGCGGGCCTGCGCATCGAGGGCGAGGACCGATTTGAGGTCGGGGAGTGAGGGCGCGCCGAGCCGGTCGAGCACGGTTTCGACCAGGCGGGCGATATCGAGAAAACCGAGGCGGCGATCAAGGAAGGCGGCGACGGCGATTTCATTGGCGGCATTCAGCACGCAGGAGGCGCCGCCGCCCGCGATCAGCACCTCGCGCGCGAGACGCAGGGCTGGGAATCGTTCAAGATCAGGGGGATAGAATTCGAGCTTGCCGATGGCGGCGAGATCGAGCCGGGGTGAGGCGGTGGTCAGGCGGGCGGGATAAGCGAGGGTGTGGGCGATCGGGATACGCATGTCGGGCGCGCCCATTTGCGCGATCACGCTGCCATCGCGGTAGCAGACCATGCCGTGAATCACCGATTGGGGATGGACCAGAACCTCGATTTCGTCGGGTTGCAGCGAAAAAATTCGGGCCGCTTCAATGACTTCGAGACCTTTGTTAAACAAGGTCGCGGAGTCGATGGAGATTTTTGCGCCCATCGACCAGACCGGGTGGCGCAAGGCGCGTTCGGGGGTGGCGGCTTGCATTTCAGCGTGGCTGGCGAGGCGGAACGGGCCACCGGAGGCGGTGAGGATGATTTTTTCGAGTGCGTCACGGTTGCCATCGGCAAGCGATTGAAAAATGGCGTTATGTTCGGAATCGACGGGGAGTAAGGTCGCACCCGCCTCGGTGATCGCGCGCAGCATCACGTCGCCTGCGGAGACCAGGGCTTCCTTGTTGGCCAGCGCGATGGCGCCGCCATGGCTGATGGCGGCGAGGGTGGGTTCGAGGCCAGCGGTGCCGGTGATCGCGGCCATGGTCCAATCGACCGGATCGGCAGCGGCGGCGATGACGGCCTCGCGCCCGGCTTCGGCGCGAATGTTGGTATGAGCGAGGGCGCTGCGCAAATCAGGCAGTAAGGCGGGATCGGCGATCACCGCGCGCGCGGGGCGGAGCGACAAAGCTTGTTCGGCGAGGCGCGTAACATTGCGGCCACCGATCAGCGCGTGGATTTGGTATTGATCGGGGGTGGCTGCGAGCAAATCGATGGTTTGGGTGCCGATGCTGCCGGTTGAGCCGAGGATGGTGATGGTTTTCACAGCCATGGCGAAAATCCTAATCCATGCGCCGGAGCGGCGCCCATAAGAGTGAGCAAGGCGGCGAGCGGGGCTGCGAGCAGCAGGCCGTCGAGCCGGTCGAAGGCGCCGCCATGGCCGGGAATCGAGCGGCCGGAATCCTTGACGCCGAGGGCGCGTTTCCAGCCGCTTTCCAACAGATCGCCGATGGCGGAGGCGATGCTGAGCAGGGCGGCGATGAGCGCGATGTGGAGTAAAATCGGGGTTGGGGTGTGCGGCGTGACCAGGCGCGCAAACAGGCAGGCGGCGAGAATGGCGGCGAGCAGGCCGCCTATGGCGCCGCTGACGGTTTTACCCGGCGAGATGCGCGGGGCGAGGCGCGGGCCGCCGATGGAGCGTCCGGCGAGATAGCCGCCAATATCGGTGGCCCAGACGATGATCAGCAGGAGCAAGACATCATCGCGCCCGGTTGTCGCGCGGTGGCGTAGCCAGAGCAAGGAAGCGGCGGGCAAGGCGATATAGGGTAGGCCGAGTGCGAGAAAAATCGGGCGCGATGCTGGTCGGAGTTGGCGCGCGAGGGTGGCCCATTCGCTGGATAGCAGGCCGACCAAGACCAGGACGAACAGGCTCCAGGCCACGCCGCCGCGCAGCAGGGCGGCGAGGGCTAAGCCGCCGAGCACCAAGGCCGAGGCGGTGCGGCGCGATAGATCGTGCCATTTGGGATTGGGTTGGGGGTTCATCAGCGCCCCTGCTTTGTTGTTTGGCCCTCGGCTTGGTGCAGGTCAGGCGCGTTTGGTGCGGATTCGGGCGGTGCGGAATCGGGGCGGGCGCCGAAGCGGCGTTCGCGCCGGGCATATTCGGCGAGGGCGGCGGCGAAATGGCTGGCGCCGAAATCGGGCCAGAGGGCATCGACGAAAATCAGCTCGGCATAGGCGGCTTGCCAGAGCAGGAAGTTGGATAGGCGTTGCTCGCCGCTGGTGCGAATCACCAGATCGGGGTCGGGCATGAAGGTGGTGGCGAGGCGGGCGGCGAAGGCGGCTTCATCGAGGTGGGCCGGGTCGAGCGTGCCGGCGCGGGCGGCTTGGGCGATGTCGCGCGCGGCGGCGACGATTTCGGCGCGCGCGCCATAGGATAAAGCGATGACCAGATTGAATTTGGTATTGTCGCGGGTGCGGATTTCGGCGGCGGCGAGTTCGGCGCGCAGGCGGGCGCCGAACCGGTCGCGCTCGCCGATTACCCAGAGCTTGACCCCGGCCTGGTCGAGCTCGTTGAGTTCGGTGCGCAGATAGCGGTGCAGCAAGCGGGTCAGGTCGGTGACTTCGGCGGCGGGGCGGCGCCAGTTTTCCGAGGAAAAGGCGAATAAAGTGAGCCAATCGACTCCCTGCTCGATGGCGGCTTCGATGGTGCGGCGGACCGCGAGCGCGCCCTCGCGATGGCCCGCGACGCGCGGCAGGCCGCGCCGGGTGGCCCAACGACCATTGCCATCCATAATGATGGCGACATGACGCGGCGGGGCGGCTGGGGCGCGGGGTTTGGTCATGATGGGTCGGGTTTTGGGGTGAGTAACCGGCGTGGAGGGCTCAAACCTGACGGATATCCTTTTCTTTTTCCAGTAAAACCTCATCGATGCGTTTAATCATCGCGTCGGTCAGTTTTTGCACCTGCTCGGACCAGTCACGGCTGACATCTTCGCCGATGACGTGCTTTTTTTCGAGGGCTTTGATTTGGTCCATGCCGTCGCGGCGGACGGCGCGCACGGCGACGCGGGTGCCTTCGGCGTATTTGGCGGCGGTTTTGGCCAGATCGTTGCGGCGCTCCTCGGTGAGGATGGGCAGCGGCACGCGGATCATTTGGCCGTCCGGTTGCGGGTTCAGGCCGAGGCCGCAATCACGGATCGCGGCGACCACCGAATTAACCATCGAGCGGTCCCAGACCTGGACGCTGAGCAGACGCGGCTCGGGCACGGCGATGGTGGCGACCTGGTTCAGCGGCATGGTTTGGCCATAGGCATCGACCCGCACCGGTTCGAGCAGAGCCGGGTTGGCGCGGCCGGTGCGCAGGCCGCCGAACTCGCGCTTGAGCGTGTCCATCGCGCCATCCATCCGGCGCGAGAGGTCATCGGTGAGGGTTTGTAGATCAGCATCCATGGCAGATTTTCCCTTAACGTTCGAGAATGGAGGTGAACAGGCCCTCGCCGCGCACCACGCAGGCGAAGGCGCCGGGGGCGCCGATATTGAACACGATGATCGGCAGGGCGTTTTCGCGGGCGATGCTGATCGCGGCGGCGTCCATCACCGCGAGGTCGCGGGCGAGCACGTCATGGTAGGTGAGTTCCTGATAGCGTTCGGCGTTCGGCACTTTGCGCGGGTCGGCGGAATAGACGCCATCGACCTGGGTGCCTTTGAGCAAGGCGTCGCATTTCATTTCGGTGGCGCGCAAGGCGGCGGCGGTGTCGGTGGTGAAAAACGGGTTGCCGGTGCCGGCGGCGAAAATCACCACCCGGCCTTTTTCCATATGGCGCTCGGCGCGGCGGCGGATATAGGGCTCGCACACGGCGGACATCGGGATGGCCGATTGCACGCGGGTGGGCACGCCGGATTTTTCCAAGGCCGATTGCATCGCCAGCGCGTTCATCACGGTGGCGAGCATGCCCATATAATCGGCCTGCGAGCGATCCATGCCCGACGCGGCGCCGGAGACGCCGCGAAAAATATTGCCACCGCCGATTACCACGCAGACCTGGGTGCCCGCAGTGACGACGGCTTTGATATCCTCGGCGATGTTGCTGACGGTTTCATTATCGAGCCCGTAATCGCGGTGACCCATCAACGCTTCGCCCGAGAGTTTCAGCAACACCCGCTGATAGGTGATCGGTTTGGACATTAGGGTGCCTCCGGCGTGGCTTGAGCGCGCATGTGCGAGATAAATAGCTCGAATAATTGGGTGGTGACGCTGCCGATGGCGCCATTGCCAACCGGGCGGCCATCGATTTGGGTGATCGGCTTGACCAGGGAGGTGGCGGAGGTGAGGAAAACCTCGCGCGCGGCGTAGAGCGTATCGAGATTGAACGGTTCCTGGTTGAATTGCATATCGGCGGTGGCGAGCAGGCTGGCGAGGGCGGCGCGGGTGCAGCCGGGCAGGATGTGGTGATCGAGCTTGCGGGTGCGCAAGGTGCCGGTTTGATCGACGATCCAGACGCTGGTGCTGGAGCCTTCCATGATGTGGTGGTCGGCGTTGTAGAGAATCGCTTCATAGGCCCCTGCCCGGCGCGCGGCTTGTTTGGCGAGCACGTTGGGCAGCAGGTTGGTGGATTTGATGTCGCAGCGGCCCCAGCGCAAATCGGGCGTGGTGATGGCATGCCCGGCCCAAGCGTCGAGATCGGACGGGATCGGCGGGCCGGAGCGCGCGGTGATCACTAAAGCCGGTGGGATTGGCTGGGTGGGAAAAGCGTGATCGCGCCGGGCGACGCCGCGGGTGATTTGCAAATAGAGGATGCCCTCGGTGACGCGGTTGCGGCGCGCGACGGTGGCGAGCACCAGGCGCAAGGCGGCATTGCTCATCGGGGCGGGGATGTCGAGTTCGCGCAGGCTGCGCGCGAGGCGGGTGAGATGGAGATCGGCATCGATGAAATGACCGCGATGCAGCGGCACGACTTCATAGACGCCGTCGGCGAATTGATAGCCGCGATCATCAATCGAGACGACCGCCGTTTGATGGGCGCGGTAGCGGCCATTGACATAGGCGATGCGGCTCATGGTTTCGCTGTTCCCAGATGCGCTGTGGTGGGGGCGGCGTCATTGATGCCGAGCAAGGCGATTCCGAAAAAGGCGGCGACCAAGCCGATGACAATGATTTCGAGGCGCAGCCGGTAGGAGATCAGCGCGCTGGCCAGGGTGGTTTCAGTGGCGAGCAGGCGGGTGGTGGCTAAAGCGCCTTGGCGGGTTGCGGGCAGGGTTGAGAAGGTTTTTTGGGCAGCAATGCCGAGCATGGGTTTGGCTTGTTGCATGGCTTGCTGGATTTGGGCGGGCTGGTTGGCGGCGATGGCGCGCGCGAGAGCGGTTTCGACCAGCATGCCGCGCATCGCCGGGATTGGCGCGGCGTAGGTTGCGAAAACGCCGATCAGGCCGAGCATCAGGAAGGCGGTGAGCATGAGGCCGATCCGGCCCGCCGAGACCCGCAGGCGTGGCGTGGCCCCAAGCGGCGTGCCCCCCACCGGCGTTTCAGTATTTTGCGTCATGTCGTTTGCTCCATACCGCTGCTTGGTTCGTCGTTCGGCCCGCGCGATGACACGCTGGCGCCGACAAGTGAGGGGGTGAATTGGAAGTGAAACACGTTGGTGACACTCCATGCGATCGCTTTGATCGCGCGTCAATCCGGGCGGTGCGGTTGGGGGGCTGCTTGACAAGGGGATGGAGGGTTTCCATACAGCGGCCAACGTTCACTGTGCTTGATGAGATGATTAACCATGAAGATCCGTAATTCACTCCGTTCTGCCAAGACCCGCGACAAGAATTGTCGGGTGGTGCGCCGCCATGGGCGGGTTTATGTGATCAATAAGAAGAACCCACGGATGAAAGCCCGCCAAGGCTGAGTTTGCGGCGGGGCTGAGTTTTCGGCGAGGCGCGCCTCGTGTCGATAGAGCGGGTCGATTGACCGCTGATTATTGATGGTTCGACTTCACCTTGCGGTAAAATTACAGTAGGATCGTGGTAATTCTGGGGAATTGCCATGATTGCTCTGCCTGTTCCGAATCCCGCGACTTTGGCGCGGCGTGATACGCTGATTGCCGGGTTGCGCGCGTTGTTGCCCACGCGTGATGCGGTGATTGCCGATCCGGTGCGGCTTAAACCTTATGAAACCGATGGCTTGACCGCCTATCGGCAAATGCCGCTCGCGGTGGTGTTGCCGGAAACCACCGAGCAGGTGGCCGCCGTGCTGCGTTTTTGCCAGGAACAGCAGGTTCGGGTGGTGCCGCGTGGGGCTGGCACCTCGCTATCGGGCGGGGCTTTGCCGCTGGCCGATGCGGTGGTGGTGGGGATGATGCGGATGAACCGGATTCTCTCCCTAGATTATGCCGACCGGCTGGCGGTGGTGCAGGCCGGGGTGACCAATTTGGGGATTACCAAGGCGGTTGAGGCCGAGGGGTTTTTTTACGCGCCGGATCCATCGAGCCAGTTGGCCTGTATGATTGGTGGTAATATCGGGATGAATTCCGGCGGCGCGCATTGCCTGAAATATGGGGTGACCGCGAATAATGTGCTGGGCGTGAAATTAGTGACGATTACCGGGGATATTATTGATGTCGGGGGTCAGCATTTGGATGCGGCGGGCTATGATTGGCTCGGGATTATTATTGGCAGCGAGGGGCAGCTGGGGATTGTGACCGAGGTGACGGTGCGGATTTTGCGCGCCCCCGAAGGCAGCCGGGCGATGTTGGCGGCGTTTTCCAGCAATGCGGTGGCTGGGGCCTGTGTGGATGCGATTATTGGCTCGGGGATTATTCCGGTGGCGCTGGAATTTATGGATCGGCCGGCGATTCATGCCTGTGAGGCGTTTGCCCATGCGGGCTATCCGTTGGATGCCGAGGCGATGCTGATTATCGAGGTTGAGGGCAATGCGGCGGAGCAGAACGCGATGCTGGAGCGGATTTCGGTGATTTGTCGGGATTTTGCGCCGATTAGCCTGAAGATTTCGCAAAATGCCGCCGAATCGGCGGCGATTTGGAAGGGGCGCAAGGGCGCGTTTGGGGCGGTTGGGCGGATTAGTCCGGATTATCTGTGTATGGATGGCACCATCCCGACCAGCACCCTGCCGGTGGTGTTGGCGCGGATTGAGGCGCTGAGTGAGGAGTATGGGTTGAAGGTCGCGAATATATTTCATGCGGGCGATGGCAATTTGCATCCGCTGATCATGTTCGATGCGAATCAGCCGGGGCAGATGCAGCAGGCGGAGGCGTTTGGGGCCGATATATTGCGGCTGTGCGTCGAGATGGGCGGTTGTTTGACCGGTGAGCATGGGGTCGGGGTGGAAAAGCGCGATTTAATGTCGGTGCAGTTCACCGAGACCGAGCTTGATGTGCAGCGGGCGGTGAAGGGCGCGTTCGACCCGGATTGGTTGTTGAATACGGCGAAAGTGTTCCCGCTGGATCGGCTGCCGGTGGGGGCGGTGTTGCCGCACGCGGCATGAACGCGGCGATGATGGCGCCGGATGATGAGGCGGGGTTGGCGGCGGCGATTATCGAGGCACAGGCGGGCGGGCAGGCTGTGCAGATCGAGGGGTTTGGCTCGAAGGCGGGGTTTTTGCGCGCGGTTGCGGCGGAGCGGACGATTAGCACCAGGCGCTATCAGGGTGTGACACTCTATGCGCCGAAGGAATTGGTGGTCAGTGCGCGGGCGGGAACGCCCTTGGCCGAGATCGAGGCGATGCTGGCCGAGGCCGGACAGCATTTGAGCGCCGAGCCGCCGCATTATGCGTTTTTGCGCGACGCGGGCGCGGCTGCGCAGAGTTTGGGCGGGGTGGTCGCGTGTAACCTGTCCGGGCCCAGGCGGATTGCCTGGGGGGCGCTGCGCGATCATGTGTTGGGGGTGCGCGCGATTACCGGGCGCGGCGAAATGATCCGCTCGGGGGGTCGGGTGTTGAAGAATGTCACTGGCCTGGATTTGGCGAAATTGCTGACCGGCTCGTATGGGACTTTGGCGTTATTGAGCGAAATTACCCTGAAAACGCTGCCGATCCCGGAAGATACCGGGACGTTGCTGCTGCGTGGGCAG
>JAJZEG010000136.1 GCA_021828605.1 Pseudomonadota bacterium
AATCGATTTTGCGGCACCCCGCTCATGACACAAGGTCAGAATGGCCTCACGCGCAGCTTCGTCGGCGATGATTGGATTATTCACCCTGGGGGCATGGCCCGAATCGCCCCTAATGGCAAGCGTTACCGCGCCCAGTCGCGCAGTCGCGCAGTCGCCCAGTCACCCAGTCACCCAGTCACCCAGTCGCGCCGGAAAGCGCTGGGCGACGGCCTATGAGGGCTTTGTCAACGCCATTACCGCCTCAAACCGTCTGCGCCGGTCCGCGGCCTGATGTGCTCATTGCGGCGGCATCAAGCGCGGCGCCAATCCAATTGCCTTGCACAGCATCCGTGCCCAATCGTCGCACCAGCGAAAAATCGGACTCCGATTCAACCCCCCCCGCAATGACGGTCAGGCCCAGATCATGGCCGATGGCGACGCAGGCCTCGGCCAAAACCATGCTGGATTGGCGCTGACCCGGTTCACCATGCAACAATGTTCGATCCAGCTTAACCCCGGTCAAAGGGAGGCTACGGATTAGCGCCAGACTGCCAAAACGTTCACCAAACCGATCAAGAATCAGGCCAAATCCGTCGCTGCGCAGCGCATCAAGCGCATCAAGCGCATCCAACCCGCCATTGATCAGCGCCGCTTCATCAAGCGCGAGTGCCACGCGCCGGGTCTGGTCATGGACCAGGCCGGCGAAAGCGGTACGCAAGGCCATTAAATCGGCGAGGCGCGGCGGCACGACTACGCTCAGACTCCAATCCGCGGGCCAGCGCGCTGTCTCATTGAGCGCCGCCGATAGCCCCTCGGCCAGCACCGAGGCAATCACCGGGGCGCGTTTGACCGACCGCAGATAGGTCTCAACCGGAACCACCCCCCGGCGCCGATGCGGCACCCCGATAATCAGCTCAGCCCCGGACATCCGAGCGCGGATTTCTCCGCCCGCGCGCACCCGATCCGCTGCGGGACGTTGCGTTTTTAACGGCGCCCCAAAGCGCGGATGACCAAACCGATCGGTTCGACCAAGGGTGTTCTGCAACCGACCGACCGCCTTGCGGGCACCCTCCGGACCCCCGTTCAACAGATGAGACGGCGAATTTGCGGGGTATCCCTCGTCAAATGTGGGTGGGTAATCAGGATCGTCGGCGAGCATCGCCAACCGCGGCGCATAGCGTAGGGCAAAACCATGTTCCTGAATGGTGCTATCGAGGCGCGCCGCCAAGCGTCGCCGGTCCGTCGCTTCCAGTCGCCGTAAGGCGGCCAAGCGCCGTGCCGTGATGCTCGGATCGTTCGGATTGCCTTCATCCACCGCATCCGCATCATGCGCATCAGCATCATGGATCAGCAGCCGATGATCTTGGGCCTCGGGGACGGCCTCAGCGCGGGTGGCTCGATCAGGGGTTACGTCGTTCATCATTCGGGCACAGCCATTCTCGAACATCGGCTCATTCATTTTGCCGCATTTTTGCGACCTCATTTCTGTTTCGATAGTGAGAGTATCGCGGTAAAAAATGAATTTTTGATGAAGCGCGCCGATTATTCTGACTGGGCTGGCATCGTATCGAGCAACCGCACCGAACCTAGACGGACGGCAACCAACAATCGGCTGGCGGGGGTTGCCCGCGCCAGAGGTTCCAATGAATGCGCATCGACCAACGCCAAATAGTCGATGCCGAAGCCGTGATCGTGCAGCTGCACCCGCGCCTGTCCGAGTGCGGCTGTTATTGCCGTTTCATCGAGAGCACCCGCTTGAATTTTGGCCTGCACGTCGCGCAGCGTCGCGGGAAGCATCGCGGCCCGGCGCCGCTCCTCGGCGGCCAGATAGCGGTTGCGCGATGACAAAGCCAAGCCATCGGCATCACGCAGCGTCGGCACGGTGATGATCGTCACCGGCAGCGCCAAATCCCGCGCCATCCGGCTGACGACTTGCACTTGCTGCCAATCCTTCTCGCCGAAATAGGCCCGCTCGGGTCGGGTTTGGCCGAATAATTTCGCCACCACCGTCGCCACGCCGCGAAAATGCCCGGGCCGCGCGCTACCTTCCCAGCGTTGCGCGGGTCCGGCCACCTCGATCACCGTGGCGTCACCCGGCGGATACATCGCCGCCAGATCCGGCAGCCAGGCCAGTGCACAGCCCGCCTCGCGCAGCATCGCCAGATCCGCGACCTCATCGCGCGGATAGCGGGCAAAATCCTCATTCGGCCCGAATTGCAGCGGATTGACGAAAATCGACACCGCGACCGGCAGTCCCGACTCGCGCGCCGCCGCAACCAGCGACAGATGGCCCGCATGCAGCGCGCCCATCGTTGGCACCAGCGCCAACGGCCCCAACGTGGCACGGGCGGTATTCAAGCTCTCAATCGTGCGGGCGATGATCATGATAATATCCCGTTTCCAGTCCGACGCCGCCTCATGCGACACGATCGCACCCGCGTCCAGCGTCCCGACGCCAATTACCGGTCAGCCTCCCTGCCAGAACATCGGTACAGAATCACGATTTGTTCATAATCGTTGCGATATCGCATTTAATGGCCCCGATATGTTCTGCGCCTTCCGGTTGTGGGCGCGGGGTGAGGGCTTGGGTTTTGCCGAGGAAGTTTATATGGAGAGACCATGGCTCAGAGTACCAGCGCAGAAACCAAAGCGGCCAAATCCTGGCTCAAGCACGAAATCGCCGCCGGGCGACGCCGCGCCGTGGCGGCGATCGCGGTCGGATTGGCGCAAACCGCCAGCGCGATTGGGCAAATCTATTGTGCCTCGCTGATTCTGGCCGCTCTGATCGTGCCGGGGTCGGCTTTGATCATCCCGGCTATCGTCGGGTTTGTGCTCGCCGCACTCCTGCGCGCCGGGTTGATCCTGATCCAGGAGCGGTTGGCCAAATCGCTGGGTATCATCGCGCGCCGCCGATTGCGCGGCGATATCATCGGTCGCCTGTTCGGCCTCGGCGCGGGCCGTTTGCGGCATTGGCATTCGGCGGAATTGACCAGCGTGGCGGTCGATCGGATTGAGGTGCTGGATGGGTTGTTCGGACGATGGATTTCCGCAGCCACGCTCATCCTGATCAGCCCGATGATGGTGATTATCGCGGCGCTCCTGGTGGATTGGCGCACGGCGTTGATTTTTGCGGTGACCGGCCTGATGGTGCCGATTGCGATGGGGCTGGCGGGGCTGGGCGCGGCAGGCGCGTCGCGCCGTCAGTTCACCGCGCTGACGAGGCTGCAAACCCGCTTCATCGATCGGGTGCGCGGCATCGGCACCATTGTTCTGGCCGGTCGTGCCGAAGCGGAGGCAGTGGCACTCGGTGATGCCGCCGATGAATTGCGCCGCCGCACCATGCGGGTGTTGCGCGTTGCCTTCCTGTCCTCAACCGCGCTCGATTTGGCGGCGGCGGCGGCGCTGATTGGCATTGCACTGCGCTTTGCGCCGCTGTTGCGGGCCGGTCATGAAATGCTGGCCCCTACCGCCTTGTTCGCACTGCTGTTGGTGCCAGAATTTTTTGCCCCGTTCCGCAATTTCAGTGCGGTTTATCAAGACCGCATGGCGGCCCAAGCCGCCGCCGAGGACCTCGCCCGCTTGCCCGAACCGCAACCGGCTGACGCCCCGCTTGGCGCGGCCCCGCCGATCCGAACCGTCGCGGCGCAGGGGGTCGCGATCACGTTCGAGGATGTCGGATTTACCTGGAATGAGGCGCGCGGCCCCGTGTTCCAGCATCTCAACTTCAAGCTGCCTGCTGGCGAAACCATGATGCTGGTCGGCCCGTCCGGTTCGGGAAAATCCACCATCATCGAGTTGCTGCTCGGCAATGCGCGCGCGCAATCAGGCCGGATCAGCCTCAATGGTGCGCCCATCGAATCGATCGTGCCCGCGGCTTTGGCCCGGATGACCGCGCTGATCAGTCAGAAGCCGTTTTTGTTCGCGGGCTCAATTGCCGAGAATATTCGCCTGGGTCAGCCCGAGGCGAGCGACGAGGCGGTCCAACGCGCCGCCGAACGCGCCCATGTGACCAGCTATACCGACAGCTTGCCCGACCGGCTCGACACGATGATCGGTGATGGCGGCTTTGGCGTTTCCGGCGGACAGGCCCAGCGCATCGCGATTGCCCGCGCCTTCCTCAAAGACGCCCAATTGCTATTGCTCGATGAACCGACGGCCCAACTCGATCCCGCGACCGAGCGTGACGTGCTGGACGCGCTGCGCCGACTCACGCTGGGTCGCACCGTTATTCTGGCGACGCACGCCGCTTTCGCCCATGCGTTTTCCGGGCGGAAGCTCGATTTGGGGGCACGCACCGAGCCTCGGCTCGATAGCGTATTATGACATCCAAGCCCGTGCAGCGGCATCGCCCTCTGGTACAAATTCTCACCCTCTGGCGCGGTCAGGCGCTCTCATTGGTCATTGGGGCGCTGATCGCCCTCGCCGCCCTGGGCACCGGCATCGCGTTGATGGCGCAATCGGCGCGATTTATTGGCGCGGCAATCATCGGCAGTGTTCTGGTGGTGCCGCTCAGCCTGTCGATCCTGGGCGGGGTGCGGGTGGTGCTGCGCTATCTGGAACGGCTGGCGACGCATGATGCGACATTCCGCGCTCTGGCGGCGTTGCGGCTATGGTTCCTGCGCGGCATCGGGCGGAGTGCTGCCGGCGGGCTTGGTCTGGGCCGGGCGGGTGATTTACTCTCGCGATTGATCAGCGACATCGATACGCTGGATGGGATTTATTTGCGCATTCTGGTCCCCGGCCTTTCGGCGTTGATGCTGATCCCGATTCTCGTATGGCTGGTCGGTCGGGAAAATATAGTTGCGCTGATCGGCGTACTGGGTTTGTTCGTGGTGATCGCGCTGATTCTTCCGCTGCGCGCAATGCGGGCGGCGCGCAAGGCGGCGAGCGCGCAAACCCAAGCCGCTTCGGCGCTGCGGGTTGCGGTGCTGGATGCGCTGACGGGGTTGCGTGAGATCAAAGTGTTTGGCGCCGAAGGCCGGATGTTGGCGAATATTCAAGCGAAGGAAGCCGGGTTGTTCAGCGCGGAACGCGATTTGGCCGCGCGCAGTGCGGTGCTGCAATCGGTGGCGTTTCTCGCCGCACAAGCGGCGTTGCTCGCGGTGTTGGTGATTGCCAGCACGCGCGCGCCGATTGCGGCCTTGATCGCGGTTTTCGTGGTGATCGCCGCGTTTGAAGCCATTGGTGGCATGCCGCGCGCCGGGGTGCTGGCTGGTGTCGCCAGTGCGGCTGCGGTGCGGGTGATCGAGGCGGCGCAAGCCCAACCGCGCGTGACTGACCCTGTCACCCCGGCCCCATTGCCCAGCGCGACGGCCTTGCGGTTTGATGATGTGCAGTTCCGCTGGGCACCGGATCGCCCGATTGTGTTTGATCATCTGTCGTTGCAACTGCCCGCAGGCGCGCGCATTGCGGTGCTGGGCCCATCGGGGGCCGGGAAATCGACCCTCGCCGCTCTGGTGTTGAAACTTGCCGCACCGCAGGCGGGGAGCATCCGGCTGGGCGGGATCGATCTGACGGAATTGCGCGCAGCGGATGTGCGCACCCGCATCGCCTATCTGGCGCAATCGACCCATTTATTCGCCGATACCGTGCGCAATAATCTGCGCCTCGCCCGACCCGATGCGACCGACGCCGAATTATGGGCCGCCCTCGAAGCGGCGCGCCTCGCCGACATGGTGCATCGCCTGCCTGACCAACTTGACGCCTGGGTCGGCGAGCAAGGCGCGCAATTCTCGGGCGGCGAAGGACGACGCCTCGCTTTGGCGCGCACCTTGCTCAGCACCGCGCCGATTTTGATTCTCGACGAACCCTGCGCCGGGCTTGATCCGGCCACCGAGCGCGCCTTCATGACCACGCTGAACGCGACCAGCCAAGGCCGCAGCCTGCTGCTGATCACCCACCGCCTGACCGGCGTTGAACAGCTCGACCGGGTCTGGCGCCTGCAAGCTGGTCAACTCACCTCGGCAACCTTCTGATCGGCAGGCGCTCCATCGAATGAACCTTATCGCTCCCAAGCTCCGCACCGCTGCACTCGCCTTTGTGCTGCTGCTGCCAGCGTTTTTTTTCTATGGCCGCGCGATTGCCGACGCCCTGCTCTCGCTGACCGCCCTGCTGTTTTTGGCCCATAGCGCGCTCAACCGCGATTGGCGCTGGACTGAGAAACCCTGGGTGCGTCTGTCATTCCTGCTGTGGTTGCTGATTTTGATCAGTTCGATCGTGAGCGGCAGAACCCATTCCAGCCTCGAAGCTCTGGTGCTGATCCGGTTATTCATTTTTGCCGCCGCTTTGGAATCCTGGGTGCTGAGTGACGCTCAATCGCGCGCCTGGCTCGGGATCAGTGTCGCGATCGCCGCAGCCTGGCTGGTGCTGGAATGTTGGCAACAATATCTGTTTGGCCATAATATTCTGGGCGATGCGCGCTGGCCGGACGGGTCGTTGACCGGCCCGTTTTTCAAGCCGCGCGCCGGGCCGCAATTTTTGTTGGTGTTTTTCACCGGCCTGATGCCGCTGGTGGTCACCTTGATCCAGAAACCACAATGGCGGACCCGGATCGGGGGCGCTGTCTTGTTGGTTTTTCTGGTGCTGACCATGATTTTGATCGGCCAGCGCATGCCTAATCTGCTGATGCTGTTCGGCCTTTGCCTGAGTGCCTTGATGATCAAACGATTGCGCGTGCCGTTTGCGCTGGCGCTGCTGATCGGCATCATCACCCTGATCGCTTTGCCGGAGATCTCACCGCCGACCTATGCGAAACTGGTGCTGAAATTCACCGCGCAAATGTCGCATTTTCCGCGCAGCCCCTATGGCCAGCTTTATACCCGCGCCGCCGTGATGGTGGTTGCCCACCCCTGGCTCGGCTTTGGTTTTGACGGGTTTCGCGATTTTTGCTCGAACCCGCTTTATTTTCACGGCTTCCCCGCCTTGGGGATTGCGAATGCCGATAATGGCGGGATGCGGGGCTGCAATATTCATCCGCATAATTATTATTGGCAAATCGCAACCTCAGCCGGAATCCCCGGCCTCATAATTTTTCTAACAATGATCGGGTTTTGGTTGACACGGATGCTGCGCGGCCTGCAAGCGGGGAATAATGATCCGCGTCAGATCATGCTGGTGGTGGCGAGCGCCGTCATCCTTTGGCCCATCGCCTCGACCAGCAGCCTGTTCACTTTGTCAACGGCGGGCTGGGTGTTCATGACCCTTGGCTGGGCCCTGGCGGCGAGCGCGCCGGTCAAAAAATGAAGGGCACGATCCGTTTGGTGGTGCGGCAATAATCCTGATATTCCGTGCCGAATTGCGCCGTTAGTGCCGCTTCCTCGACGCGAATTCGGTAGGTGTAGAGGACCAGATTCATCACCATGATCACCAGGAAAGCGGGCCAGTTATCGAGGGCTACAGCCACGCCAAACATGCTGAGCAACCCGCCCGCATAGGATGGATGGCGCAGTGTTCGATAAGGGCCGGTGCGAATGATCTGGTGATCGACACGGATCGCGACATCGCGGGTAAAAAGTCGCCCGAGGACGCGGATCGCATACCAGCGAAACAGCGCACCGGCCACAATCAAGACGCTGCCGATGATCAGCATGGGGACCGGATGATCAATGATCATTGCGCCTGGCAGGCGAACCGCCAGATTGAAACCAATCACGACACTGACGATGATGCCAATGACCAGAATCGGATAGGATCGGCGATCATGAGAGCGGTCCTGCTGACTAGAGGTTTGGAAAAACGATCCAATTATTTCGGGCAAGAAACAAATCGCGTAGGATATCCAAAATATCGCCGTCGGCAGCGAAGGCTGTAACCAGAGGGGGGTCATGATAACACCGTTTGTGATGCAGGGCGGGAAGCCGGAAACAGGCGCCGGTTGATCGCGGGCACAGCAAACATCAGCCACCAAGCCGTGGGGGCATAGATCGGCTGCCAGACGGCAATCACAATCGGGCTGACATAAATCACCATGGGCACAATGAGCAGTTTGAGGGCGAGGCGCACCTTGTCCTTGGTGTTTTCATCGCGCAGAAACTGCGGATGGCGCAGCGCATAGAAATAAACGACAGCGTTCATCAGACCAACGAAAATAAATGTTGACGAATATAACGTAATGCCCACGAAGCCGAAGGGCAGTTTATCATAAAGTCGCAGGCTGACCGGGATCATGACAATGCCAAACAAGAGCAAGAGATCGAGCATCACCAAGATTTCGTTGCCGTGGATGATCAATTTATGCAGCCGATTGTGATTGATCCAATATCGCCCGGTGACGAAAAATCCGATAACGACGTTAAAAAATTGTTGAAAGAGCACCATTAGCGTCGCTGATGTCAGATGCGGCGGCGCATGCACGCTGAAAGCCAGAAACGTCATCGCCACGGCAAAGATCGCATCGGCCAGCCCGTTCAGGCGATTAAAATCAACAGGGAAATCATTATGTTTCATCAAACGTCACCTCGGTGATCGGCTGGCGGCGCATCAGCGCCATTTTTCGCATCGTCCACCAGCTTAACATCAAGCACGCTGCCATCAAGAATGGCGCGCAGATAGGCTGTATGACGCGCCAGCGCCGCCCGCCCGGTTACGGTTACCGCGATCCGGGTGCGCGGCTTTTTACCAACGAAATCCTTGCTGATAACAATATAATCCGCCGATTCCAGCGTGTTCAAATGCGACGCCAGATTGCCATCACTCGCGCCGGTGATCGTGCGCAGGCGGGTGAATTCGAGCATTTCTGAACCGCGCAAGACCGCCAGGGCGGCCATGATTTTCAGACGCACGATCTGATGGATCGTCTCATCCGGTGGTCCGACGAAATCAGCCATCAATCAGGCGCGGCGGAACCAAAAGCCGCCCAGCAGCAGGCAGGCCGCATCGAAATAGAAAATATCGAATTTCAAGCCGGGCGGCAGGAGCCATAACCCCAGCGCGGTGATGGCCGCGAGCCCGAGCCCGAGCGGCGCATACCACCGCCCATATTTCAGCGCGCTGATCGCATAGCCAGCGGCGACCACGAAAACGAACAACGCCGAAATTTCCGTGCGGCTTTGTAACGCCAAGCCATTCGCGATCAGATTGACCACGATAATCGAAGCGACGACCGGCACGACGATATACAAAGCGATGCGCCCCCAACTCAGCTTCGACTCTGATTGGCGGCGCATCAGCACCGCGCTGAAACCGATCATGGCGAGGAGCAAAATCAACCACACGACATTGGCGGTGGCGACCGGCAGCACCGTCATCGCGCCATAGCCAAGCGCCCAAACGATGCCCCAGCCAACAATATAAGGGGCGGCATGGCGATAGGCGCTGCGCTGGCTGCTTTCCTGACCGGCGGCTTGGATGGCAGCGAGGGATTGCTCGGCTTCGGGACGGGAAATGATCATGAGATCCTCCTCCAGGGATCATTAGTTAAGCACAAACAACTTTGTCACGCAAAGTATTTTTTCAGGATAGAAAATCGACGCGCAACCGCTCGCGCGCATCGGTCAGGCGCGCCATCGCGAAATAGGCGGCACCGACGGCGGCAATCCCAT
>JAJZEG010000257.1 GCA_021828605.1 Pseudomonadota bacterium
TTCCACCGAGCGTCGAAACGCCGCCAAATCGCGGGCCAAAATCAGTCCCGCACCACCCGACCAGACAACCGTGCCGATCAGCGCCATGATCGCGAGCCGGGGATGCACCAGCCCGCCCGCCAACAAGGCAATAATGGCCAATGCCGGAATCGCGCCCAGCCAGACAGCAATGGTCATAACGGGACGCGAAGGCATTGATATCGGGCTCGGCTAGCTGGTCGGGGAGGTCAAGCTCAGCGGCGCGGGGGACATAATGGTCGGACCACCCGGCGCGACTTTGAAAACCGCAAGCCCTCGACGCACATGCCCATTGCCCAACAAAACGAGCACGCCATCCGTGCCCAAAAACCCAGTCGGGTTGGTCAAAACCCGCGTGGTGAAACCGCCCTCATGCGCGGCAAGTACCGCAATCGCCGCGCCATCAAACGCAACATCATCAAGCTGTCTTGGCGCGCTTCCGCCATAAGCTGCCTCGAATTTCTGCACGAAGGCCGCGCGCATCGCCGGGTCCGGTGCGGCATAGATCGCGCCGCGCAGCCCGTCATGGCTGGCCATCGAGGTTGCTTCATGCGCCCACAGCATCGGACCCACCAGCTGCACTGCTGGGGCTCCAACATCAAAATAAGGCAGCAAGGTGCCCATTTCCGCAAGCTGTTCACCGGTCGCGCCGAGCAACAACGTATCGAACGGTGGCGGCGGAATTGGCTCACGCGACAATTTGGCAGCCAAAATGCGCCCGGCTTGATCATCTTGATCGCGCGCCGCTCTGATGCGCGCTTCGAGCCCTGCGCCCCGACCATTAAAATCGGCAACCGAGCGCACTGTTGCGGTCAGGCTCGTAAAATCGCCATTTTGATAAAACCCAACCTTGGGCGAGGGTTCGCCCAGATGCTGCGCTTCCTCACGCAACGCAACCGCCATGATCTGGCCGAACGCATTTTCGGGCAAAATCGCCGCGGTCCGGGTCCGACCGCGCCCGGCTGTGAAACCAACGACCCGGCGCACCTGTTGCGCCGGTGAAATCCCCAACGTCCATAGGCCCGGCGCGTCGAGGGTTTCATCATTGGTGAAAGCCAGCACGTTGACGTTCGCTTTTTGTGCGATCGGCGCGACGGCAGCCGTCTCATCCTTGGTCAACGGTCCGAGGATAAGCCCATCGCCCGCCGCAATCGCCGCCTGCGCAGCCTCTGCCGCGCCCGCCGGCGTGCCACCGGTATCGCGGACATCCAGATGCGGCGCCCCCGGGTTCGCGAAGGCAAGCCGGGCCGCTTGATCCATCGATTGCCCGATCAAGGCGAGTGGACCCGAGAGGGGCAACAATAATGCAACCGATCCGCCGCGCTGCCCCGAGGGCGATGACCCAGTCTTGGTGTTGGTAATTGAGGTGCCATTAGCGCCGCGCGCCCCAGGCGCGTAATAAGAGGGCTGGGCAGCGCAGGCTGCGAGGCCCAAACAGGATGCGACGCACAGACTCAACCGAAATATGGATCGACGTGACAGCTGAACCTCCTCATATCGCAAACGAATCGCGCGGGGCCGATCGGCCCGCACTGGTTTTAGTTTCAACGCCGATTGGTCATCTCGGCGATCTATCACCCCGCGCGCTCGGCGCCCTTAAGGACGCCGACGCCATTTTGTGCGAGGACACTCGGCATACCATGACTTTGCTGGCAGCGCACGGTCTGCGCCGTCGATTAATTTCGCTTCACGACCATAATGAAGATCAACGCTGCGACCAGCTGATCGCCGCGATGCAGCGTGGTGAGCATTTCGCTTTGGTCAGCGACGCAGGTGCCCCGTTGATTGCCGATCCTGGCTTTCGTTTGGTGCGCGCTGCCATCGCGGCTAATTTATCAGTTAGTGCGGTTCCCGGACCTAATGCCGCCCTGATGGCGCTGTCGCTTTCTGGTCTGCCACCGCAGCCTTTTCTATTTTATGGCTTTCTGCCCCCCCGATCGGGCCAGCGGCGCACCGCTTTGACCAGCATCGCTGGCGGCGAAGCGGCGGGCCTCTCTCCGACCTTGGTTTTTTATGAAGCACCGCATCGCCTTGCCGCTTGCTTGCACGATGCCGTAGAAATTCTCGGTGATCGTCCCGCCGCCGTGGCGCGCGAACTGACCAAGCGATTTGAGGAGGTCCGTCGCGATACGCTAAGGGCCCTTGCCGAGTTCTACACAAAAACCGCCCCGCGCGGTGAGATCACATTAATCGTCGGCCCCCGTCCCGAGCCCGTTTTATTATCGGATGAAAATCTTGATGATGCGCTCCTTGATGCTTTACGCACCCAGCGCGTGCGCGACGCCGCCAGCATAGTCGCCGGAAAACTCGGCGTGCCCAGAAATCGTGCCTATCAGCGCGCGCTAGCACTCCGCGCCGCCAAGCCGGAAAACCCTTAAGATCCAAACCAATCCGCGAGAAAGGTTGCATAAATCTGGGTTAGTTGGCGCAACTCCGCCACCGGCACGGCCTCGTCGACACGGTGCATGCGCGTGCCAACCAGTCCAAATTCCGCAACTGGGCAATAACGGCTGATGAAGCGGGCATCGGATGTGCCACCGCCGGTATCCAACCGGGGCACCTGCCCGGTTATCGTTTGGATTGCGCGGGCCAGCCGATCAGTCAAGGCGCCGGCCTCGGTGCGAAACGCCTCGCCACTGATTGTGATCGCAATCTGAGCCTCGGGCGCATATTCGTTGAGTTTTTCGCGAATCCATGCATCGAGCGTTGCACCGCGATGCAGATCATTGAACCGAATATTCAATTTTGCCCGTGCTTCTCCAGGGATCACGTTGCTTGCTGAATTGCCAACATCAACGCTGGTAATTTGCAGGCGTGAGGGCTCAAAAAATTTGGTTCCGCGATCCAGTTCCGCACCGCGCAACGCTTCCAGCGCCGGGATTAACCGATGTAGCGGGTTATCGGCCCGATGCGGGTAGGCCACATGCCCCTGCACCCCGCGCACCGTGATGTCGGCGGATATACTGCCCCGTCGTCCAATTTTGATGATATCGCCAAGTTTGCTCACTGACGTTGGTTCACCGACGAGGCAAGCGTCGGGTATCGCTTGCCGCGCCGCCAAGGTTTCTAGGATCCGCACCGTACCATCGGTCGCGTCGCCCTCCTCATCGCCGGTGATGAGCAAGGTGAGCCGCCCTAATCGGCGTCCAGCCTCACGATGCTGCACCATCGCCGCCACGAAAGCCGCAATCGCGCCCTTCATATCAACCGCACCGCGGCCGTGAAGAATGCCCTCGCTAACCGTGCCCGAAAACGGGTCATGCAGCCAGCCATCACCGGCAGGCACAACGTCAGTATGGCCCGCGAACCCCAAATGCGGCCCGGAGCCCTCTCGCGTCGCCGTTAAATTATGCACCATGCCAAATTGTTGGCGTTCCACCGAAAAGCCGATCTGCTCCAGAACGGCTCCGAGCACGGCCTGCGCGCCGGCATCGATGGGCGTTACTGAGGGGCAGCGCAGCAAAGCCTGGGCTAAGGGTAAGGGATCGGCGGAGCTCACGCCCGCAACAAGTCGTTAATGGCTGTTTTTGTCCTGGTGCGTTCATCGACCCGCTTGACAATCACCGCGCAAGCGAGGGCTGGGCTGGGCGACCCGTCAGCCAACGGCTTGCCAGGCAGACTTCCTGGCACCACCACCGAATAGGCTGGTACCCGGCCATAAATGATTTCGCCGGTTTCGCGATCAATAATTTTGGTCGAAGCGCCAATAAACACGCCCATCGCCAGCACGGCTCCCCGCTCGATAATCACGCCCTCGGCCACTTCTGAGCGCGCACCGATGAAACAATTATCCTCGATAATGACCGGCGTTGCTTGCAAGGGCTCCAACACGCCTGCAATACCAACCCCACCGCTAATATGGCAACGCGCACCGATTTGCGCGCAGGACCCGATTGTGGACCAAGTATCCACCATGGTTCCGGCGCCGACCCGGGCGCCAACATTGATGAAACAGGGCATTAATACCACGCCGGGCTCAATGAAGGCCGAATGCCTGACCACCGCCCCCGGCACGACCCGAAGCCCAGCTTCGGCAAACCGCGCCGCATCCCAATCGGCGAATTTCATCGCAACCTTGTCAAAAACTGGCGCCCCACCGGCTCCAGCCAAAGGCGCATTATCAGCGATTCGAAACGACAAAAGCACAGCCTGCTTGAGCCAGTCATGAACAATCCAACCATTTGCGCCGGGTTCGGCAATGCGCAGGCGCCCGGAATCAAGCCCCGACAAGGCCGTTTGGATCGCTGCCCGATGTGTGGGGGAGGTGCGCAAATCGGGGTCGTTGCGGTTCTCCCAAGCCACCTCAATGGCTCTACGCAAATCAATGTCGTTCATTCGGTGATCCGTGAAATATGATGTTGCGGGACCATGGTGAGGCGGCGTGAATCTGTCAATCGCACGCTAACGATATGTTCATTTTTTCGTGTCACGGTTGGAGGGTTGAAGTTTTCATAGGATAGGTCCGATGCATTTTGTAATCAGTTGGTCAATAGGTCCGGTCGAATGACTCACTCCCTTGATTTCCAACTCAGGCTGGAATCATTGCATCGGCTCATTCTGAGTTTGGCTGGTGTTCCCGATGCTCGAACGGCGGCGGCAGCTTGCTGCGCTTTGCTCGCGACCGATCTCGGTGATGCCGGTGTTGCTTTGACCCGCCATGAACCGGGTCGAGCGGGTGGCATTGTGCTCGCGGATCATCCCAGTGGATTGGCAGCCGAGGATAGTGCTCGATCAGAGACGATCAGTGCAAAATCCGTTACGCAATCGGGTGTCGTCATTGAATTATTGGCTTGGCGAAGTGCGGGTGATCGGCGCTTTGCGGCGGTCGAGAGGGATCTTTTGACGGCATTGGTTAGTGACATGGCAAGTTTTGCCGATCGGATTGATCGCGAAGCTGAGCCAATCGCGAGCAGCCCCCTTGATGACGAGACCGGCCTTTGGCGGCTACGACCCTTTATCGATCAGATTGAACGACGCTTGGACCGACTCGATGTGGAGGATCGGGCGGGCACGATGCTGGCGTTCGGCTGGGTTCGAAGCGACGGTCTCGGAAAGGCAGAAGCCACTGCCGCAGTGGTGCGCGCCTCGGTGGAGTGCTTGCGCGACATGTTACGCCCTACTGATCTGTTGGGGCGTGTTGCGCCCACGCGCATCGCCGCCTGGTGTGATGGTGTTGACCATCTCATCGGCGCTGAGCGCGCCGATCGAATTGCGGCGAAGCTTCAAGTTTTAATAGCAGAAACAGGTCGTCAAGTTGCGGTTGGGATTGCAACGCGCTGGCCGCAATCAGGGGATGATCCCGCAAGCCTGCTGATTCGGGCCAGGATCGGTCTGGAGCGCGCGCGCCTCACTGCGGCTGCGGTTGGCAAGCCTGCGATTCGCGTCTGGCAGGATGATGCACGCGAAGGGGTATGATGGTGAGGTTTGGCTCGTGTTGTGACAGCAACATTCAACGTCAGGCGCGTTTCCGATTCTAGGATGACGCTGTGGACAGTGGGTGGCTAGTCATTGACGCGTGGTCGCGCGAGCGGAAATATGCTGCGTAAATCTCAGATCGCACAACCGAGTGAGGAGGCTGCACGGAGATGGTTGCGCGAAACGCTCAATAATGTCATCGATTGACGATGCGCGTCACCTGTCCGCATTGCGGAACCATCTATCGCTTGACCGAAACTGTCGCCGCCCGGCTTCCGGCCACCTTAGCGTGCGTGCGCTGCAATGAGTCATGGCTGGCCCAGTCTGATCTGGCCCAGTCTGATCTGGCCCAGTCTGATTTGGCCCAGTCTGACCTGTCGCAGTTGCCCCAAGCGTCATCGCTTGCGCAACAGGCGATTCCTTCGCCCGCGCCGTCGGCGCCGATAGCGCAGCCAACGGTTCCTCCATCGTCAGCGGTGGAGGCTGCGCCATTGGTGGCAACTGAACTTCCCCTCCCGCCGCCGTTTATTACCCCCGTGGCGCCGATGATGGTTCCTGCAGCCTCAGAGGGGTCTTCGGCTGCAATTGCGATGCCCGAACGGTTTAGCGAGCAACCGATCAAATTCGACCAAGCGGCTTTGCTACGCCCAGACCCACCCTCACGGGCGCGGGTTGCCTGGTTAATTTCCCTATTGGCGGTGGCTGTGCTTTTGCTGTTGGCCGTGGTGTTGCGCAATGAAATCAGTGCGGCGTGGCCGCCAAGTGTCAGGGTTTATCGGGCGGTAGGTTTAGCACCACGTCCGATATCATCTCCCATCCTTCAACGACCCGCCCCAGGCGCGACAACACACACGGTCGCAAATCCCGCGCCGCGTCGGCAGGCGGGGGGACCGTCCCCTTCTCATGCCCCTTGACCGGGGGGACATCGACGACGGGGTGCGATTGGATTCGCATGTTGATATTCCATGGCCGAGCCGCAGAGATTTTCTGAGCGAATCAGCGCGTTGCGTGGATTTACCGAAACTGCAGCGGGGCGGCGTTAATGCCGTTTGTTTCGCGGCCTACGTTCCACAGGAGCGCCGCGACGCTGAAGGATATCGGCGCGCTGCCGAGCGCAGCCTTTCGATGCTTGACGAGATTGCGAGTATGGGTGCCCAAGCGGGCACCGTATTAGCCTGTTCCGTGGATCAAATTCGCAGCGCCGTCCGGGATGGGGCGGTTGCCGTCATTCCGGCAGTTGAGAACGCCACGGCGCTCGGTGGCGACCCGGCGCTGCTGGATAGGTATGCGGCGCGCGGTGTTCGCTACATCACCCTGACGCATAATGGTCATAATGATTTGGCCGACTCGGCGGTGCCACGTCGAGATTTGGGTGATTCAGATAGCGAACATGGCGGGTTGTCCGAATTCGGGCGCGAGGTCATTCGGCGAATGAACCGGTTGGGGTTGCTGGTTGATATTAGCCACGCCTCGAAATCCAGCATGATGCAGGTGATCACGCTTTCTGATATGCCCATCGTCGCCACTCATTCTTGCGCGCGCGCCTTATGTAATCATCCGAGAAATTTGGACGACGAACAACTGCGTGCGCTGCGCGATCATGGTGGCGTGGTGCAAGTGACGATGGTATCGGCGTTTTTGCGGTCTGGGGCACGCACTGCGGATATCGGCGTCGAGGCACTCGTTGATCATATCGATTATATCGCGAATCTCATTGGTATCGACCATGTTGGTATCGGCACTGATTTCGATGGTGGAGGAATGCTTCGCGATTGCGGCAACGCAGCGCAAGTTCCGGCGATTACCGATGAACTGATCCGGCGCGGTTATCGCGAGAGCGCCATAGGTAAAATCTGGGGCGGTAATTTTTTGCGCGCCTTAGCGGCCTCGGAGATTCCAGCGGTTAAGCAAACGATGCGTTCTCCCAGCGGCACTGGATAATAGCGGCACGAAGCGTGTGACGCGCCCGATTGGCGTCAACACCCAGTTGCAGCAAACCAGGGAGCGTTTTGGGATGACGCATGAGCTCACGGAGGATCGAGCGAAGTTTTATTTTCCCTTGGTCGTCGAGCGCATCGAGGGCTAGGGAGGGCAGGGTGCGCCATGCAGGGTCGGCGATGGCCCGCAGAGCGGCGAATTTTGCGCCATGGGCATGCGCCAGTGCGGCAACCGCACCTGATTCGAGATCAAGCGCCGCAGCACCGGTTGTTTTGAATAAATGAGATTTTTCGGCGCTGGTGCTGGCGATCGCGTCATGACCAAGCAACAGGTCACCGGTGGAGCCACCGAGTGCTCGGCATAAGTCGGGGTCGCAGTGATAGAGTGTTGAACCAACCAAGATCGCCCGCGGAATGAGGAGAGTGCCGGATGGGTAGGTAGGGTTCAGCCCACCGGCAAGACCGAAACTAATCAGCACTTTGGCGCCACGATTGAGCAGGAGTTGGGCAGCGCGAGCCGCTCCGTCCGGGGTGCCCCCACCGACGACGATTTCGAGCGGTGTTGAACGAATTAAGGCTGCTTCGGCAACAAGGCCAGTGATCGCACCCCACATTGAATTATGCACTATAACGCGTCATGTTAACGCGGTGCGAGAACCATGACCATTTGGCGGTTTTCCAACCGCGGCATTTGTTCAACCTTCGTATCGGTTTCCATATCAACGCGCACCCGTTCTAGAACCTTTACGCCGAGTTCCTGATGGGCCATCTCACGTCCCCGGAAGCGGAGAGTCACCTTTACCTTATCACCTTCGCCGATGAAGCTTTTCATGGCGCGCAATTTTACCTGATAATCGTTTTCATCAATATTGGGTCGAACCTTAATTTCCTTGATTTCGACGATTTTTTGTTTTTTGCGCGCTTCGTTTTTCTTTTTCTGCTGTTCGTATTTGAATTTGCCATAATCGAGCAGCTTGCATACCGGCGGTTCGGCGTTTGGGCTTATTTCGACCAGATCGAGTCCCGCTTCGAAGGCGCGACGCATCGCATCTCGTGCGCTGAGAACGCCAATCATTTCACCTTCAGCCCCGATCAGGCGAACTTGTGGAACGCGGATATCTTCATTGACTCGTGGCCCCTCACGACTTGGTGGGGCCGGTGGCTGAGGTATTCTAGCGATGGTGCGCTCCTGTCGACGTTACAAAAATCTTGGCACCATCGTGTAGACGATAATCGGGATATTGCGCAACTGAACGAAAAATAAGGACTTTGTACGGTCCTGGTCGGCCTCGATCAGGTCAGCGATCAGGCGCAAAACGACGATCAATACCGATTTGATCGGGTGCCTGTCACAGAAACAAAAAGATGGCCGTTGTCGCGATGGTAACGGCGGCCGCAATGATCACGCCAAGAAATTTGATGCGGGTGGACATATCAAATTCGCGATCAAACATCGCGCGTTGCGGTACAAACTTGATTGGTGCGGCGGCTTGTTCGAGTAGAATAGGGGATTCGACGGTTGCTGATTGCTCGGTCATGGGCGGTGCTCCTGGTCGGTTGGTGTGCATCTGCGAGCCGCTTTACCGGGTAGACCGACCGAACGATGTGATAACGATCACATAACCGTGTTTTTTTTGAAAAATTACACTATCCTAGTATATTTTTCAGCAATATTGTTGCGCGACGGACCGAATCGCGCACCGCGCTTAATTGGTCAGGCATGCGGGTTGGATCGACGCGGTCGGTGATTTCGAGGCCGGCGAGCTGTCCGTTTTCAACAATGGCGTGAAGCAGATTCGAGAAATTCAACCCATTATTGTTTGAAATCAGCGCGCCGATATCTCGGTTAGGATCGAGCACCCCGTCCTGGAATTGGCGGCGGGCGACGTTGGCCGCCTTTTTGTCGGTCATGTCGGTGAGCATGAGCACGTATCCCAAAACATGATCGGCAGAGGCAAAAATCGGATCAGCGCGGATTTGCACTGGGGTTGACGCGCCATTGGCGCGGCGGAGTGCGCTTTCGCAGCGCCAACCGAGCTGGAATT
>JAJZEG010000234.1 GCA_021828605.1 Pseudomonadota bacterium
TAGGGTCATATTCCAAACGCTCGACCGTCGCGGCCATACCATGCTTGCGGCGCTTGAAATCCACAATCCGGTAGGTGCGCTTATGTCCGCCGCCCCGGAAATAGCTGGTGGTGCGACCGTGATTATTACGCCCGCCGGTGGAATGCTTGCCCTCGGTCAATCCCTTGACCGGCGTGCCCTTCCACAACTCGCTGCGCTCGATCAGAACGGTGCCGCGCAGGCTCGCCGTGACCGGTTTGAAATGTTTCAATGCCATTTTTCAGTCCTGCCTCAAGCCAGACGCGCGGTGAAATCGATCGACTGACCTTCAGCCAGCGTCACAAATGCTTTTTTCACATCCGAACGTGAGCCCGGACGGCCCTTGAACTGCTTGGTTTTGCCCTTCTGCACCAGCGTATTCACGCCGAGCACCTTCACGCCAAACAATCCCTCGATCGCCGCCTTGATCATCGGCTTGGTCGCATCGAGCGAGACTTTGAACACCACCTGGTTCCGTTCCGACAAAGCCGTTGCCTTCTCGGTAACCACCGGCCCACGGATAATGTCGAACATTCTCTCGCGCCCAATAACCAGGCTGGGCGCGGGCTTGTTGCCACGCGGCGCAGGCTTCGGCTTCTTCGCGGGCACCTTGCCGTCGGTTTGCGTTGAATTGCTCATGCGGCTTCTCCTGCGCCGGTTGCGCCGTCGATCGCCAATTTGCCATCCAACCGTGCCGTCAAACCTTCGAGCCCGGCGCGGGTGATGACCAACACATCATGTTGAAGAATATCATAGACATTCGCGCCAACCACGGGCAGCACGTCGATCCCGATAATGTTCCGGCTCGCCCGGGCGAACCCGAGATCAACCACATGATCGACCACCAATGTCTTGCCCCAGCCCAGCTTTTTCAGCTTGACGTTCAGCTCGCTGGTCTTGGTCACGCCCGCAACACTATCGAGCACAATCAACTTACCCTCACGGGCCTTTTGCGACAGCGCCGAAATCAAGCCCATCCGCCGAACTTTTTTGTTCAACGAATAGCCGTGATCGCGAACCACCGGACCATGAACGCCACCCCCGGTGCGGAATTGCGGCGCGCGCAAGCTACCCTGACGGGCGCTGCCGGTACCCTTCTGGCGGAACGGCTTTTTCGTGGTGCCCTGCACCTCGCCCATGCCCTTGGTTTTATGCGTGCCCGCCCGGCGCTTCGCGAGCTGCCAATGCACCACCCGTGCCATAATGTCAGGGCGCGGACGCACACCAAAATAGGCTTCAGGTAACGTTGCTTTGCCTGCCTGTGCGGCATCCAGCGTGGTGACGTCGATTTCCATCACGATTCTCCTCAGGCCTTTAACGCAGCGGGATACGCTGCATCGGCCGGGCGGGCGCGTTTGATTGCGTCACGGACCAAAACATAGCCTTGTTTCGCGCCGGGCACGGCGCCCTTGATCATCAACAGGCCGCGTGCCTCATCGATCCCGGCAATTTCCAAATTCATGGTCGTGATCCGCTTGTCACCCAAGTGACCAGCCATTTTCTTGTTCTTGAAGGTCTTACCTGGATCCTGGCGGTTACCCGTCGAGCCCAAGCTCCGATGGCTGATCGACACGCCATGCGAGGCTTCAAGACCAGAGAAGTTCCAGCGCTTCATGCCACCGGCAAAGCCCTTACCCTTGCTGATCCCCGCGACATCGACCTTCTGGCCGATCACGAAATGAGCAGGCGACAAAACCTGGCCCGGCTCCAAGGTCGCATCGTCGGCCACCCGAAACTCAACCAGCTTCATCGCCGGTTCAACCTTCGCCTTGGCGTAGTGACCCTTGTTGGGCTTGGTCACATTTTTGGTTTTGGCATGGCCATAGCCGAGCTGCACGGACACATAGCCGTCGGATTCGACGGTCTTTGCCGCGACCACCCGCACTTCATCCATGTGCAGCACGGTCACCGGCACATGAGTGCCGTCATCCTTGAACAACCGGGTCATTCCCAGCTTTTTCGCGATTACACCGGTACGCATCACATCACTTCCAGACTATTCTTAGATCTTGATCTCAACATCGACACCGGCCGCCAGATCGAGCTTCATCAAAGCATCGACCGTCTGGGCTGTCGGCTCGACGATATCGAGCAAGCGGCGATGGGTTCGAATTTCGAACTGCTCACGGCTCTTTTTATCGACATGCGGCGAACGGTTCACAGTAAACCGCTCAATATGGGTCGGCAGCGGGATCGGGCCCCGCACCTGAGCGCCGGTGCGCTTCGCCGTGTTCACGATCTCCTTGGTGCTGTTATCCAGCACGCGGTGATCATAAGCCTTGAGGCGAATGCGAATGTTCTGACTATCCATCGTCTTACCTGTCATGCTTCCAGCGCCCAAGCCTGCCCCGCAGGGGCAGACCCGAACTCAACCAACTTACTTCGTGATTTTCGCAACGACGCCCGACCCAACGGTCCGGCCACCTTCACGAATAGCGAAGCGCAAGCCTTCATCCATCGCGATCGGCGCAATCAACTCCACCGAGATCGTCACGTTATCGCCCGGCACCACCATCTCGACACCTTCCGGCAAGGTGACCACGCCGGTCACGTCGGTGGTGCGGAAATAGAATTGCGGACGGTAATTGGTGAAGAACGGCGTATGACGGCCCCCTTCTTCCTTGGTCAAAATATAGGCCTGACCACCGAAATTCGTGTGCGGCGTAATCGAGCCCGGTGCGGCCAAAACCTGACCACGCTCGACATCCTCACGCTTGGTGCCGCGCAGCAACGCGCCGATATTATCGCCCGCTTCGCCTTGGTCGAGCAGCTTGCGGAACATTTCAACGCCGGTCACGATGGTTTTAACCGTCGGCTTCAAGCCCACGATTTCAACTTCGTCGCCAGTTTTCACAATGCCGCGCTCAACGCGACCGGTGACCACGGTGCCACGGCCCGAAATCGAGAACACGTCTTCAACCGGCATCAAGAACGGCTTGTCCTTGGCGCGTTCCGGCTGCGGAATGTAGGAGTCAACGGCGGCCATCAGTTCAAGCACGGCTTGCTCGCCAATTTCCGGCTGCTTGTCTTCGAGAGCGCACAGAGCCGAACCACGGATGATGGGGATATCATCGCCCGGGAAATCATACTTGCTCAGAAGCTCGCGCACTTCCATTTCCACCAGCTCAACCAGGTCAGGGTCGGCCATGTCCATTTTGTTCAGGAACACCACCAATGCCGGAACGCCAACCTGACGGGCAAGCAGAATATGCTCGCGGGTTTGCGGCATCGGACCATCCGCAGCGGACACCACCAAAATCGCGCCGTCCATTTGCGCCGCACCGGTGATCATGTTTTTCACATAGTCAGCATGGCCGGGGCAATCGACGTGGGCATAATGACGATTCGCGGTTTCATATTCCACGTGCGCCGTTGCAATCGTGATGCCACGGGCCCGCTCTTCAGGCGCCGCATCGATGCTGTCATAGGCGCGATAGGTCGCGCCACCGGATTTCGCCAGCACCTTGGTGATGGCGGCGGTCAGTGAGGTCTTGCCATGATCAACGTGGCCGATGGTGCCAATGTTGCAATGGGGTTTGTTACGTTCGAATTTTGCCTTAGCCATGTTGATCTCCGTGACGTAGCTTGGACCGCATCAAAACCGATACGGGCGCTGTTGGAACCGGTTCGACGAACTCTGCGAAATTACCAGCGATAATGGCTGAAAGCCTTATTGGCTTCGGCCATCCGATGGGTATCTTCGCGCTTCTTTACTGCCGCACCACGGTTGTTCACCGCATCCAGCAGCTCGTTGGAGAGACGATCCTCCATCGTATGCTCACCGCGCTTACGCGCCGCATCAATGATCCAGCGAATCGCCAAAGCCTGACGCCGCTCGGTCCGCACTTCAACCGGAACCTGATACGTCGCGCCACCAACCCGGCGCGAGCGCACCTCGATTGCCGGTTTCACATTGTCTAGCGCCTCGTGGAACATGCGCACCGGATCGGCATTCTGCCCACCCCGACGCTTCAGGCTATCCAAAGCCCCATACACGATCGATTCGGCGGCTGATTTTTTGCCGTCATACATAAGCACGTTCATAAAACGGCTGATAACGGTGTCGCCAAACTTGGGGTCCGGCAAAACTTCGCGTTTGACTGCGCGGTGACGTCTGCTCACAGCTGATCTCCTTACTTCGGACGCTTCGCGCCATACAGCGACCGGCGCTGACGGCGTTTGGCGATGCCCTGGGTATCGAGCACGCCACGCAGAATATGATAACGCACGCCCGGCAAATCCTTCACGCGGCCGCCACGGATGAGCACAACCGAATGCTCCTGCAAATTATGGCCTTCGCCGGGGATATAGCTCACCACTTCAAAACCGTTGGTGAGACGCACCTTGGCAACCTTACGCAAAGCCGAGTTCGGCTTTTTCGGGGTCACCGTATAAACACGCGTGCACACGCCGCGCTTCTGCGGGCAGCCCTGCAGTGCAGGCACCTTGTTGCGCTTCGGTCGTGCTTCACGCCCATTGGCGATCATCTGGTTCGTCGTCGGCATCATCAATCCTTTGTTCGCCCGTCGGGCTCATGCAATCGGCTGCTCATACAAAACGCCGCAATCAGAGGCACGCCTCCGTTTGCGGATTACCCTTGCTTGCGACCTAAGCCAGTTCAAATAACCGGCGGCACCGCAAACTTGAGACATCGAGAGCAGCGCGATCGGACGAACCGCGTCATCGCTGAAGGCGCACCCTTAAGCGGAGCATGAAAGTGAGTCAAGCGGACTTCGAGTCTGATCGTTTGAATCGGACATAAAAACGCCGGCAGTTGGGAGCTGCCGGCGGTTGTTTTGCTGCATTGCTGCTATGATGGTTGGCTTACTCGGCAGCACTGCGCCCGGGAAGGGCGGGACGCGTTGCGGTCAAGGTTTTGTCACGCCCCGCCGCAATGGCGCGCATCCGGCTCATCACGCTGCCGGTTCCGGCAGGGATCAGACGCCCGACAATCACGTTTTCCTTCAGACCCACCAGATTATCGACCTTACCGGCCGTTGCCGCCTCGGTAAGCACCCGTGTGGTCTCTTGGAACGACGCCGCTGAAATGAAGCTTTGGGTTTGCAGGCTGGCCTTGGTGATGCCCTGGAGCACCGGCACGCCTTGCGCCGGCCGCTCATCGGCCTTCAACCGCGCTTCATTTTCAGTATCGAACTCTATCCGATCAATCAGTTCGCCAACCAGGAAGGTCGTATCCCCCGGCTCGGTCACTTCCATTTTTTGCAGCATTTGCCGGACCACGACTTCAATATGCTTGTCGTTGATCTTAACACCCTGCAAACGATAGACTTCCTGGATTTCATTGATCAAATATTCCGACAACGCCTCCACGCCCATCACCCGCAAAATGTCATGCGGCACCCGTGGCCCATCGACCAGCGGATCGCCCCGGCGGACATAATCGCCCTCCTGGACCGAAACGTGCTTGCCCTTCGGCACCAGATGCTCGGCTTCCTCACCGGTTTCATCGTTTTTCACGATCACCCGGCGCTTGGCCTTGTAATCCTTGCCGATTTCGACCCGACCATCGATTTCCGCGATAATCGAGTGATCCTTCGGACGGCGCGCCTCGAACAATTCCGCAACACGCGGCAGACCGCCGGTAATGTCACGGGTTTTGCCACCTTCGCGCGGAATCCGGGCCAGCACATCGCCCGCCGCCGCATGGGCGCCGCTCTCGATGGACAAAATCGAATCCGGGCTCAGGAAGTATCGTGCCTCGCCGCCATTGGCTAAGCGGATAATCTCGCCTTTGTCATCTTTCATCAACAGGCGCGGTCGCAAATCCGCCCCTTTGGCCGACTGCTTGTAATCGACCACCACTTTAGAGGTCAGGCCGGTCACGTCGTCGGTCCGCTCAATCAAGGTCACGCCGTCGAGCAGGTCGGCGAACTCCACGATACCATCCCGCTCGGTGATGATCGGCAAGGTGTAGGGGTCCCATTCGGCGAGCTTGGCACCGCGCGCGATCGCCTCACCCTCATCGGTGAGCAACCGAGCGCCATAAGGCACGCGGAACCGCGCGCGCTCGCGCTTGCTCGAGTCGATAATCGCGATTTCGCAATTCCGGCTCATCACAATCGGCTGACCCGAGGAATTGGTCACGATGGTGCGGTTGCGAATGCTCGCCGTACCGTCATGGCTGGCTTCCACGGTCGATTTTTCCGCGCCGCGCTGCGCCGCACCGCCGATATGGAAGGTGCGCATGGTCAGCTGGGTACCCGGTTCACCAATCGACTGCGCGGCAATAACGCCCACCGCCTCACCGATATTGACCGGGGTGCCACGGGCCAAATCACGCCCATAGCATTTGGCGCAAACGCCAATCCGCGCTTCACAGGTCAGCGCCGAGCGGATTTTCACCTGCTCCACACCCGAGCGTTCAATCCAGTCCGCGGCCAACTCGTCAATCAGCTCGCCCGGCTCAACGATCACCCGATTATCGGTGGGATCAATCACCGGCTCCGCTGCCGACCGCCCGAGCACCCGCTCGGACAGGCTGGAAATCACCTCGCCGCCATCCATCACCGACCGCGCGGTCAAGCCCCGTTCGGTGCCGCAATCTTCCAGCACCACAATGCTATCCTGCGCCACGTCAACCAAACGACGCGTCAAATACCCCGAGTTCGCGGTTTTCAACGCGGTATCGGCCAAGCCCTTCCGCGCGCCATGGGTCGAGTTAAAATACTCGGCCACGGTCAAACCTTCCTTAAAGTTCGACAGAATCGGCTGCTCAATGATTTGCCCTGACGGCTTGGCCATCAGCCCGCGCATCCCCGCAAGCTGACGCATTTGTGCCGGCGACCCACGCGCCCCGGAATGGCTCATCATCCACACCGAATTGGTCGGCTTGCCGGGGTCCTGACGCGAAATCTCGCGCATCATCGCCGCCGCCACCGCATCGTTACACTTGGTCCAGGCGTCGATCACCTTATTATAGCGTTCGCCCGCCGTGATCAGGCCATCATGATATTGGGTTTCGAATTCCTTGACCTCGGTCTGGGTTTTTTCCAGCAGCTTATGCTTCTCGGGCGGGATCACCATGTCGTCCTTGCCGAACGAAATCCCGGCGCGCGCGGCATGGGCAAAACCAAGCCCCATCATGCGGTCACAAAAAATCACCGCCTCTTTCTGCCCGCAATGGCGATACACCGCATCGATCACGTCGGACACGTTCTTTTTGATCAACTGCTTGTTGACCAGCGCGAAGGGCAAATCGACATGGTTGGGCAATAAGCGGCCCACCAACATGCGCCCCGGCGTCGTCGCGACGCGCTCCCGCACCAATGTGCCATCCGCCAAAGTGCGGGTGATGCGCGCCCGGATTTTGTCGTGCAAATGCACGATACCCTGCGACAACGCATGCTCGATTTCATCAACCGAGCCGAAAGCCTGCGCGTCCTCGTCCTTCACCGCACTGAAGCGCGGCGATTCGAGCGACAAATAATAAAGCCCCAACACGATATCCTGGCTCGGCACGATAATCGGCTTGCCGTTGGCCGGATTGAGAATGTTGTTGGTGCTCATCATCAGCACGCGGGCTTCAAGCTGCGCTTCAATCGAGAGCGGCACATGCACCGCCATCTGATCGCCGTCGAAATCCGCATTGAACGCGGTGCAAACCAACGGATGCAGTTGGATCGCCTTGCCTTCGATCAAAATCGGCTCGAACGCCTGAATGCCCAGGCGATGCAAAGTCGGCGCGCGGTTGAGCATCACCGGATGCTCGCGAATCACTTCCTCAAGAATATCCCACACTTCGGGACGTTCTTTTTCGACCATGCGCTTGGCCGCCTTGATGGTGGTCGCGAGACCGTATTTTTCCAGCTTGGCGTAAATGAACGGCTTGAACAGTTCGAGCGCCATTTTTTTCGGCAGGCCGCACTGATGCAGCTTCAGTTCCGGCCCGACCACAATGACCGACCGGCCCGAATAATCGACGCGCTTGCCCAGCAGGTTCTGACGGAACCGGCCCTGCTTGCCCTTCAACATATCCGACAGTGATTTCAGCGGACGCTTGTTGGTGCCGGTAATCGCGCGGCCGCGACGACCATTATCAAACAACGCATCGACCGATTCCTGCAGCATGCGCTTTTCGTTGCGCACAATAATATCCGGTGCGCGCAGCTCGATCAGCCGCTTCAAACGGTTGTTCCGGTTGATCACCCGACGATACAAATCATTGAGGTCGGATGTCGCAAACCGCCCGCCATCCAGCGGCACCAACGGGCGCAATTCCGGCGGGATCACCGGCACCACGTCGAGGATCATCCATTCCGGGCGGGTGCCCGACGCCAAAAACGCCTCAACCAGCTTGAGCCGCTTGACCAGTTTTTTGCGCTTCGCTTCCGATGTCGCAACCTTCAGGTCCGCGCGCATGGTCACTTTTTCGGTTTCCAGATCGATTTGCGCCAGAATCGACTTAATCGCTTCCGCACCAATCCCGGCCTTGAACGCGTCTTCACCAAACTCATCCTGCTTGGCGTACAAATCATCTTCCGACAGCAGCGAATAGCGCTTCAAATCCGTGGTGTACGGATCAAGCACAATATAGCTCTCGAAATACAGAACTTTTTCCAGGTCTTTCAACGACATATCGGGCATCATGGTCGCGATGCGGCTCGGCAGCGACTTCAAAAACCAGATATGCGCAACCGGCGAAGCCAGTTCGATATGCCCCATCCGTTCACGCCGCACCTTCGCGAGCGTGACCTCAACGCCGCATTTTTCGCAAATAATGCCGCGGAACTTCATGCGCTTATATTTGCCGCACAGGCACTCATAATCCTTGATCGGCCCGAAAATCCGCGCGCAGAACAAGCCATCGCGTTCCGGCTTGAACGTCCGGTAATTGATGGTTTCCGGCTTTTTGATTTCGCCGAACGACCAGGAGCGGATTTGCTCAGGCGAGGCAATCTGGATCTTGATTTGGTCGAAAGTTGCCGCCTGGCCGGTCTGGCCGAGAATTTTCATCAGGTCGTTCATATTATGTCCCTTTCACGGGGCCGCCGGGCGTTAACCCGGCGGCGGAATCGCCATTCATGATCAAAGCGTCGTCGGCTAGCCTGGCGTCGACAGATCCAAATCAACGTTCAAGCCCAAAGCCTTGAGTTCCTTGGTCAACACGTTGAAGCTTTCCGGCACGCCCGCTTCGAAGTTATCCTGCTCGCGCACGATCGCCTCATACACCTTGGTCCGGCCCGACACGTCATCGGACTTCACCGTCAGCATTTCCTGCAAGGTGTAAGCCGCACCATAAGCCTCCAACGCCCAGACCTCCATTTCGCCG
>JAJZEG010000280.1 GCA_021828605.1 Pseudomonadota bacterium
GCATAGTTTGACGCAGCTGGGGGTGATCACGATGGGCCGGTTGATCAGGATCGGGTGGGCGATCATGGCATCGAGCAAGGCGGCGTCGGGGAGATCGGGGTTATCGAGGGCGAGATCGGTATAAGGCGGGACGTTGGTGCGCAGGATGGCGCGGACCGGGGTGCCGATGCGGGTGATCAGATCGGCGAGTTCGGCGCGGCTGGGTGGGGTGATCAGATATTCGATGATGGTGGGCTCGATGCCCGCCGCGCGGATATGGGCCAGCACGTTGCGCGAAGTGCCGCAGGCGGGGTTGTGATAGATGGTTACGGGCATGGCGGGCGAGGCTCCGGCTGGATTTGAGGTTGGATGCAGGCGGTTGGGGTGGGTTGGCCGCAACAATTTTCCAGCAAATAGGCAACGAGACCGTTAATCGCGGTGAAATTGGCGGCGTAGATGATGTGGCGGCTGGCGCGGCGCTGGGTGATCAGGCCGGCATGGTGCAAAGCTTGCAGGTGAAAGGTCAGGCTGGAGGGGATCAGGGTGAGACGTTCGGCGAGATCGCCCGCATTGATACCAATGGGGCCGGCTTGGATGAGCAAACGGAACGCGGCGAGGCGGTGTTCATGGGCGAGGGCGGCTAAAGCGGCGACGATGGGGGCGGATTGTTGATTGGCGGTCATGGGTGTCGATTCCGGTGATCAAACGACTCTTTGAGAATTATCGAAATGTTGATAGGAAATTATCGCGCGCGGGGCAAGGGGCTGCTTTCGCGACGGCGCGGCGTGGGGTAGTCTGTGGTGAGGAGTAAAAATGCAAAATACCAGTCCGGCTTTTCGCGAAAATGTTGCTCATGCCCTGGTCGATCCGGGGTTACAACGCGCTTTGGGGCGGGCGAAAAAACCGTTTGCCCAGGTGCGCGCGCATGCGGTGGCGAATTTGCCTGAGTTCGAGGCGCTGCGCGACACCGCGAAGGCGATTAAGGATCATAGCCTCGCGCATTTGGATTTTTATTTGGAGCATTATGCGGCGGCCGTGGAGGCGCAAGGCGGGGTGGTGCATTGGGCGCGCACGGCTGCGGATGCGCGGGCGCAGATTTTGGCGATTTGTCAGGCGGCGGGGGCGCGGACCGTGACCAAGGGCAAATCGATGATTTCGGAGGAAATCGCGCTGAATGATTTTCTGGCGGCAAATGAAGTGGTGCCGATTGAGACCGATTTGGGTGAGTATGTTTTGCAACTGCGTGATGAGGCGCCGAGCCATATTATTGGCCCGGCTTTTCATTTGAACCGCGAGGATTGGGAGGCGAGTTTTCGCAAGGCACATACCCATTTGCCCGCTGATCGGGTGTTTGCCGAGAAGCGCGATATTCAGGCCGAGGCGCGCGCGGTGTTGCGCGAGAAATTTCTGGCCGCCGATGTTGGGATTACCGGTGCGAATTTTCTGGTGGCGGAGACGGGATCGTCGGTGATTGTCACCAATGAGGGCAATGGCGATCTGACCCAGACCTTGCCGCGCGTGCATATTGTGCTGGCGAGTATTGAGAAAGTGGTGCCGACGATTGAGGATACATTGTCGCTATTGCGGGTGCTCGCGCGCTCGGCGACCGGGCAGGAATTTTCGGTCTATACCACCTTCTCGACCGGGCCAGCGCGCAGTGCCGATTTGGATGGACCCAGAGAATATCATGTGGTGTTGCTGGATAATGGCCGCTCGAACATGATTGGCAGCGCGTTTCAGGATATGCTGCGCTGTATTCGCTGCTCGGCCTGTATGAATCATTGCCCGGTTTATTTATCGGTGGGCGGCCATGCCTACGGCTCGATGTATTCAGGGCCGATGGGGTCGGTGTTGACGCCAGCGATTTTTGGGCTGGATCAGGGGAATTTGCTGCCGAACGCCTCGACCTTTTGCGGTAAATGCGAGACCGTGTGTCCGGTGAAAATTCCGTTGACCGGCTTGATGCGCCATTGGCGCGAGCGGGAATTCGAGCGGCATTTGACGCCGGTGGCGATGCGGTACGGGTTAGGGGTTTGGGGATTTATCGCGCGCAGACCAGCACTTTATCGGATCCTGACGCGCATTGCCGCGATGGGGTTAGGCATGTTGGGGGCTAAATCCGGGCGGTTTCGCTGGTTGCCGTTGGCCGGGGCTTGGACGCGGGATCGGGATATGCCAGCGCCCGAGGGTGAGACGTTTTTTGCGCGACTGCACCGGATGGAGCGCGGGCGATGAGTGAGACAGCACAGCGGGACGCGATGTTGGCGGCGATTCGCCACGGGCTGCGGCGGGGGGCGCTGCCTGCGGATCAGGCGGCGATGCTGCGCGGGCGGATGGCCGCGCATCCGCGCCAGATAATTCCGGCGCGCACCGCGTTGGATCAAGAGGGTTTGATTGGCTTGTTTACCGCCCACGCAATTCGCGAATATTGCACGGTGGCGCGGGTGGCGACGCGGGCGGATTTGCCAGCTGCGGTTGCCGATTATTTGCGGGCGCAAAACCTGCCTATGGCGATGGTGGCCGCCCCGCATCCGGCGTTGCGGGGCGTTGATTGGTCGGGCGGGATGCTTGAGGTGCGGTTCGGGCGGGCGGAGCCGGGGGATTTAGTGGCGATCCAGGAAGCGTTCGCCGGGATTGCCGAAACCGGAACGTTGCTGCTGCCGTCAGGAGCACAGACGCCGACCACGCTGAACTTATTGCCCGATACCGCGATTGTGGTGCTGCCCGCGCGCCGAGTGATGGGGCCGTATGAGGATGCGTTTGATGCGTTGCGCGCGCAGGGCCCGATGCCGCGTAACGTGATGTTAGTAACCGGGCCGTCGCGTTCGGCGGATATTGAACGGACATTGGAATTAGGCGCGCATGGGCCGCGCCGCTTGCATATTATGGTGATTGACGATGATCCGGTTTCGGCACCGGGTTAGAACGCCCGCAGAGCGCGCGCTCGATCAGGCGGTCTGGGCGCAGTATGCGGCGTCAGTGCGGCCCCTGCCCGGCCGTGACGTGCCGTCGATCCCGCCTGCACCAGTCCCGTCGGTTGTCAAGCTTGCAGCGCCCGCCGTTGATGTGACCGCGCCGGTCGCTGTGCGCGCGCGAAAAGCTGCGTTGGCGCGGATTGAGGTCGGCGCGGTGCCGTCAGGGTTGGATAAAGGCAGTTCGCAGCGTTTTCGCGCCGGACGGATTATGCCGACGCGGCGTTTGGATTTGCACGGCATGACGGTGGCGCGCGCGCATCCGGCGGTGATTGCGCTGATTGAACAGGCGGCGGCGTGCGGCGAGCGTTGCGTGGAAATTGTCACCGGCAGCGGGCCGCGCGGCGCGGAGGGGTTTTTAGGGGTGTTGCAGCGCGAGGTGCCGTTTTGGTTGAATGAGCCGGGATTGCGCGCGCAGATATTAGCACTCAGCCATCCGCATCCGAACAATCCAGGCGCCATCCGCGTGCTGATCCGGCGCAAGCGGGGCGATTAATTTACCCCTTGGAAGGCGGCGATGGTTTCATCGATATCGGCTTGCGAAACATCCAGATGGGTGCAGAGACGGAGCCGTTTGGAACTCATCACCGACACCATAATGCCGTGATTGAGCAAGGCGGTCGCCCAATCGGTGGGGCTGCGTTGCGGGTCGGTCACGTCGAGATAGACCAGGTTGGTTTCCGGCGTTTGCACGCTGAGACCGGGAATAGTTTGCAGCCCGGCAGCGAGACGTTTGGCATTGGCGTGATCATCGGCCAGACGCTCAATATGGTGATCGAGTGCATACAGGCAGGCGGCGGCACAGACCCCGCCTTGGCGCAGGGCGCCGCCCATGCGTTGTTTCCAGAGCCAGGCACGATCGATCAGGCTGCGCGAGCCCGCAAGCACCGCACCAAGCGGCGCGCCGAGGCCTTTGGTGAAATCGAGCCACACCGTATCAAACCCGGCAGCGTAGTCAGCGGCGGCAATGTTAGTTGCGACCACCGCGTTCATTAGCCGCGCGCCATCCATGTGCGTGGCCAAACCTGCCTGATGGGCGATGCTGGTAATTTTAGCCAGAGTCGCCAACGGCCAGATGGTGCCGCCGCCTAGATTGGCGGTTTGTTCGGCGACTAACAAGGTTTGCGGGGCGGCATAGCGCGAACGGTCGGTGAGTGACGCGCACAGAGTATCGGCGCTGAACATGCCGTGTTCGCCGGGGAGCGGCAGCACCCGCGCGCCCGCTAACGCGCCGGGCGCACCGCCTTCGGCGGTGATAATATGGGCGGTTTCATGCGCGATGATTTCATCGCCGGGACGGCAATGGGTCAGGATCGCGATTTCATTGCACATGGTGCCGGTGGGCAGAAACATCGCGGCTTCTTTGCCGAACAAGGTCGCCACCCGCGCGCAGAGCGCGTTGATGGTGGGGTCCATGCCGCGCTGTTCATCGCCGACTTCGGCATCGAGCATGGTTTCACGCATGGCGCGCGAGGGCTTGGTTTGGGTATCCGAATAGAGATTGATCCGCACCGGTACGGCGGGGTTCGGCATGATCGGCGTGTACATGGATTATGCTTTCGCTGAGAGGGAAACAGGGGCCGGTTGCGGCGCGCCGTAACGCTCGCGCGCGCGGCGCAGGAAGGCGGCAACCATCCGACGGACCGCCTCGCCGAAGACGGGGCCGATGGCTTTTTGCAGGAGTAGGCTGCGAAATTCGAAATCGACGAAAAAATCGATCAGGGTGCCGCGCGGATCGGGGGAGAAGCGCCATTCATTGCGCAAATATTTGAATGGACCGTTTTCGTAACGAACTTGGATCAAAGAGGGTGCATCGAGACTGACCCGCGAGGTGAAGCTTTCGCGAAACGGACCGAACCCGATGGTTAAATCAGCGACCAGTTCATTGCCTTCATGCGAGCGGATCCGCGCGCCGATGCACCAAGGCAGGAATTGCGGATATTTGCCGACATCGGCCACCAGATCGAACATTTGTTCGGGGCTGTAGGGCACGCGTTTCTGTTCGGCGTATTTGGGCATGGCTACGAGGCCTGACGTGCCGCGCGGGCGGCGCGCAGGGCGGCGAAGTCAGCATCGGCATGATAGGAGGAGCGGGTCAGCGGTGTTGCCGAGACCATTAAAAAGCCCTTGGCGCGGGCCAGGGCCGCGAGGTCCTCGAACTCATCGGGCGGGATAAAACGCTCAACCGCCGCGTGTTTTACTGTTGGTTGCAAATATTGGCCGATGGTCAGGAAGTCGACATCGGCGATGCGCAAATCATCCATCACCTGCCCAATTTCGGCACGGGTTTCGCCGAGCCCAACCATCAGGCCGGATTTGGTGAATAGGTGCGGATCACAGGCTTTGGCCTGATCGAGCAGGCGGAGTGATTGGAAATAGCGCGCGCCGGGGCGGATGGTGGGGTAGAGGCGCGGCACGGTTTCCAGATTATGGTTGAACACGTCAGGCCTGGCGGCGGCGACGATTTCGACCGCACCGGGTTTGCGCAAAAAATCCGGCGTGAGGATTTCGATGGTGGTGGTGGGGGTTGCAGCGCGAATGGCGCTGATCACCGCGGCGAAATGGGCGGCACCGCCATCGGCCAGATCATCGCGATCAACCGAGGTGATCACCACATGACGGAGCGATAATTTTTGCACGGCGGCGGCGACGCGGGCGGGTTCGTCGGCGGCGAGCGGGTTGGGTTGACCGGTGGTCACATTGCAAAAAGCGCAGGCCCGCGTGCAGATTTCACCCATGATCATCATGGTGGCGTGGCGCTGTGACCAGCATTCGCCGATATTCGGGCAGGCGGCTTCCTCGCAGACGGTCACCAGGCCGCCGGCGCGCATCAGCTCACGGGTTTCGACATAGATCGGGTGCGTGGGCGCCTTGACCCGGATCCAGGCAGGTTTGCGCTGGATCGGGTTGTCGGGCCGATGGTGCTTTTCGGGATGGCGCGGCTTGTCGCCCCCGCTTCGCCGATGATCGATTTCAATGCGCATGATGGCTCAGAAGTGGATGACCTGACCGTAGGCGTCAAGGACTGATTCGTGCATCGCTTCGCTGATGGTGGGATGCGGGAATACGGTGTGCATCAAATCAGCCTCGGTTGCTTCGAGTTGCCGGGCGATGACGTAGCCTTGGATCATTTCGGTGACTTCGGCACCCGCCATGTGCGCGCCGAGCAGTTCGCCGGTTTTGGCATCGAAAATAGTTTTGATCATGCCCTCGGCCTCGCCCATTGCGATCGCTTTGCCGTTACCGATGAAGGGGAAGCGCCCGATTTTGATTGCCCGACCTTTTTGTTTGGCAGCGACTTCGGTCAGGCCGACCGAGGCGACCTGTGGGCGGCAATAGGTGCAGCCGGGGATATTGCCGGTCTCGAACGGGTGGGGGTTGAGGCCTGCGATTGCTTCGATGCAGACCACGCCTTCATGACTGGCTTTGTGGGCCAGCCAGGGTGGGCCAGTCAGATCGCCAATCGCATAGAGGCCGGGCACGCCGGTGCGACCGAAACCATCGACGACGACATGGGTGCGCTCGATTTTTACACCCGCCGCTTCCAGGCCGAGATTTTCGACATTGCCGACGATGCCGACGGCGGAAATGACCCGCTCGGCGTTGAGTTGTTCAATCTTGCCGCCGACTTCGACGGTGACGGTAACCGAGCTTGCGGATTTTTTGGCGCCTTTGACCGTTGCGTTGGTGTAGAGTTTCATGCCTTGTTTTTCGAATTGTTTATGCATGAAGGCGGAGATTTCTTCATCCTCGACCGGCAGAATTCGGGGCAACGCTTCGATAACGGTGACCTCGGCGCCCATGGCGCGAAAGAAACTGGCAAACTCGATGCCGATGGCGCCAGAGCCGATCACTACCAGGGTTTTGGGCATGATGTCAGGCACCATCGCCTCACGATAGGACCAGATTTTTGCGCCATCGGGCTCAAGGCCGGGCAGGATGCGGGCACGGGCACCGGTTGCGAAAATAATATGCGGGGCGGTGAGAGTTGCGGTGATTTGATCGGTTTTATTAACAGTGAGTTTGTTTGGACCCGCAAGTTTTCCCGCGCCATCAAACACGGTGATTTTGTTTTTTTTCATCAGATGCGCAACACCCGAGGAAAGCTGCCTGGCGACGTTGCGTGAGCGTTTCACCACTTTGGCGAGATCGAAATTGATATTATCGGCACTCAAACCGAATTCGCCGAGATTATGGAGCAGGTGATTGATTTCGGCAGTGCGCAGCAACGCCTTAGTGGGAATGCAGCCCCAATTCAGGCAAATGCCGCCGAGATTTTCGCGCTCGACGATGGCGACTTTCATGTTCAACTGAGCGGCGCGAATCGCGGTGACGTAACCGCCGGGGCCGCCGCCAACAATGATAACGTCAAAGGCTTGATCGGACATTCTCTGCTCCTAGGCGGCGAGGGCGTGGAGAGCGGCGCCGCTGACGCGATAACGGGTCCATTCATCGAGCGGTTCGGCGCCGAGCGATGTGTAGAAATCAATGGCGGGTTGGTTCCAATCGAGTACCTGCCACTCAAAGCGCGCACAACCACGGCGGACGGCTTCGCCGGCCAAATGGCGGAGCAGGGCTTTGCCAAATCCGTTGCCACGGGCTTGCGGTTTGACGAACAGATCTTCGAGATACAAGCCTGCTTTGCCGGTCCAGGTTGAGAAGCTGGTGAAATAAAGTGCAAATCCGGCGATGCTGCTTTGATGTTCGACGAGCACCGCCTGGGCCAAAGGCTGGGTACAAAATAAAGCGGCGCGCAGCATCGGCGCGGTCATTTGCACGGCATCGGGGGCGCGTTCATAGGCCGCTAGATCATGCACTAACGCGAGCAGCGCATCGACATCATCTGGCGTGGCCGGGCGAACCAGCCCTGGTTTCGTTGCGCAGTCCACCATGCGATTACAACATCAAACCAAGCGGGGCTTCGATCAGCGTTTTGAGTGCGGCGAGGAATTCGGCGCCGGTTGCGCCATCGATCACTCGGTGATCGCAAGAGAGGGTGACGGTCATCACTGTGGCGATGGCGAGTTCGCTGCCGCGCACCACCGGGCGCGCTTCACCGGCACCAATGGCGATAATCGCGCCTTGCGGTGGGTTGATGATCGCCGAGAAGCTGGTGATGCCATACATGCCCAGATTGGATATTGAGAAGGAACCGCCTTGGAACTCTTCGGGTTTGAGCTTGCCGGCCTTCGCACGGGTGGCGAGGTCTTTCATTTCCGCGCTGATGGCGGCAAGACCTTTTTGATCGGCCTTGCGAATAATCGGCGTGATCAAGCCATCGGGGATTGCGACAGCGACAGAAATATCAACATCGTGATAGCGGATCATCGCTTCATCGGTGAAGCTGGCATTGGCGGCGGGCACCCGACGCAAGGCGATGGCGCAGGCTTTGATGATAAAATCATTGACCGAAAGTTTGAAGCTGGCGGCACCGTCTTTGGGCGATTGGGCGTTCAGATCGGCGCGGAGTTTGAGCAACACATCAAGCTCGATATCCATCGCGAGATAAAAATGCGGGATGGTTTGTTTGGCGGTTTGCAAGCGCCGGGCGATGACTTTGCGCATCGAGGAATGGGCGATGGCGTCATGCGGCGCTGTGATGTCGGCGGATTTCGCTGACGGGATCGGGGCTTGAGAGGATTGCGCCGCTTGGGCTGGCGCCTGGGTTGGGGATTTTCCGCGCGCGGATTCGATGTCGGCTTTGACGATGCGGCCATTCGGGCCGGTGCCGGTCAGGTTCGCGAGATCAATCCCGGCTTGCTGCGCCATCCGCCGGGCGAGCGGCGAGGCCGCGATACGGTCGGTGTTGTTGATTGCTGCTGGGGTTGCTGCGGGGGCCGGATTGCCGTTGGTGGTGGAGTTGGCTTTGGGCTCCGCGACTTTCGGGGCGGGGGCGGTTGATTGCTTGGGCGATGGCGCGTTGGGCACCGACTCACCGGCTTCGACCAGCACTGCGATCGGTGCGTTGACCGCGACATTTTCGGTGCCTGCGGCGACCAATATTTTGCCGAGCACCCCTTCATCGACCGCTTCGACTTCCATCGTGGCTTTATCGGTCTCGATTTCGGCGATGACGTCGCCGGATTTAATCACATCGCCTTCCTGCTTGAGCCATTTGGCTAACGTGCCTTCGGTCATGGTGGGCGACAGAGCCGGCATCAGAATATTGGTGGCCATTTTGTTCCTCCCTCAGAACAATTTTTTAACGGCGTCGACAACCCAGTTCGGCTGGGGGAGTGCCAGTTTTTCGAGGTTGGCCGCGTAGGGCATCGGCACGTCGAGCCCGGCGACGCGGAGCGGTGG
>JAJZEG010000073.1 GCA_021828605.1 Pseudomonadota bacterium
CACCCCGCCCCAACCCACCCCAGACCGGCCTGCTCTGGCATCTGATCGCCCATTTCACCCATATCCGCCTCGCCGCCGCCCCCGCACCCACGCTCCACAACGCCACCATCACCGCCTTCGGCACCGGCAGCGCCCTCGATACGCTGTCCGCACACGCAGCACCCCGCACGGCTTTGTCGCTCCATCGCGTCGGCAACGCCCTTAATCTAACCCTCACCGCAACCCATAGCGGCGCCTTGCTCGCCAGCCTCGGCGCGGGCCATCTGATTTCCGGCGGCCACCTCACCATGACCGGCAGCCTCGGCGCCAGCGGCCTGAATGCCCGCGCCAAACTCACCGATTTCCGCATCCCCCACGCCCCGCTGATTGGCAAAATCATGCAAGGCATCACCCTCTATGGCATCGCCGACGCCACCTCCGGCCCCGGCCTCGCTTTTGGCCGGATGATCGTCCGGCTGAACCTTAATCACGGCCAGCTGACCATCGCGCGCGGTCGCGCCTTCTCCTCATCGCTCGGCTTCACCGCAGCGGGCCTGATCAATTTCTCAACCCACAGCTACAATCTTTCCGGCACCATCATTCCCGCCTACGCGCTCAACACTTTGCCCGGCAAAATTCCGCTCCTCGGCAAATTATTCCGCCCCGCCAAAGGCGGTGGCCTGTTCGGCGCGCATTTTGAATTGCACGGCCCGTTCGCCAAACCCGCGATCAGCGTCGATCCGCTCGAAGCCCTCACCCCCGGCGTGCTTGGCCGGATTTTCAACGATGATCGCGCCACCCCTACCGTAAACGTCAGCAAACACCCGTAAGCATTGACTTGCCAGTTTCCCTCCAATAGATCATCCCCATTCCAACGCCCCCTCTCACGCCCCATCTCACTTAACGAATGGTAGTCCCATGAAATTGCTGGTTCCTGTCAAACGCGTCGTCGATTACAACGTCAAAATCCGGGTCAAATCGGACCAATCCGGCGTCGAGCTGGCGGGCGTTAAAATGTCGATGAACCCGTTCGATGAAATCGCCGTCGAGGAAGCGGTGCGCCTCAAGGAACAAGGTGTCGCCAGCGAAATCATCGCGGTCTCGATGGGCAGCGCCGCCTGCCAGGAAACCCTGCGCACCGCCCTCGCGATGGGCGCTGATCGTGGCATCCTGGTCGAGACCGATGCCGAGTTGCAGCCGCTCGCCGTTGCCAAATTGCTCAAAGCCCTGATCGCGCGCGAGGATCCGCGCCTGGTGATCATGGGCAAGCAAGCCATCGATGATGACATGAACGCCACCGGCCAAATGCTCGCTGCATTGCTCGGCTGGCCGCAAGGCACATTCGCCAGCAAATTAACGGTTGAGGCCGATAAAATCACCGTGATCCGCGAAATCGATGGCGGGTTAGAGACCTTATCGCTCGACCTACCGGCAGTGATCACCACCGATTTGCGCCTGAACGAGCCGCGCTACGCCTCGTTGCCGAACATCATGAAAGCGCGCAAAAAACCGATTGAAACCCTCACCCCCGCCGATCTCGGGGTCGATCCCGCGCCGCGCCTCACCACCCTGAAAGTGGTCGAACCAGCCAAACGCCAGGCGGGCATCAAAGTGAAAACCGTGCAAGAACTCATTGAAAAACTGCGCAACGAAGCGAAGGTGATCTGATATGTCTCAAATCCTGGTTCTCATCGATCATGATGGCGTCAGCATCAAACAGCCCGCCCGCAGCGCGATTGCCGCCGCCGCCCAACTCGGCACCGTCCATGCCCTCGTGGTCGGCCAAGGCGTAACGGAGGCCGCCAAAGCCACCGCCGCCGTCACCGGCGTCGCCAAGGTGCTGGTCGCCGATGATGCAGGCTTCGCCCATGCCCTCGCCGAGCCGTTAGCCGCTTTGCTCTGCCAGCTCGCCCCGGACTACACCCACATCCTCGCCGCCTCGACCGCGATTGGCAAAAACGTGATGCCCCGCGCCGCCGCCTTGCTCGATGTCCAGCCGATCAGCGACATCGCCGCCGTGATCGATGCCGACAGTTTCGTCCGCCCGATCTATGCTGGCAACGCGATGGCCACAGTAAAATCCTCGGACAATAAAAAACTGATCACCGTCCGCGCCGCCAGCTTCGATCCCGCCGCCGCCACCGGCGGCACCGCCACCATCGAGGCCATTAGCGCGCAACCCACCAACGCCAGCTCACGTTTTGTCAGCGCCGAACTGTCGAAAAGCGAGCGCCCGGAACTCACCGCCGCCAAAATCGTGGTCTCCGGCGGTCGTGGCATGCAAAATGGCGAAAACTTCACCAAATTGCTCGATCCGGTCGCCGATAAACTCCACGCCGCCGTCGGCGCCTCGCGCGCAGCGGTCGATGCCGGTTTCGTGCCCAATGATTACCAGGTCGGCCAGACCGGCAAAATCGTCGCTCCTGACCTTTACATCGCCGTCGGTATTTCCGGCGCGATCCAGCATCTCGCGGGCATGAAGGATTCCAAAGTCATCGTCGCCATCAACAAGGATGAGGACGCGCCGATTTTCCAAATCGCCGATTACGGCCTGGTCGGCGATCTGTTCACCATCCTGCCCGAATTGGAGCAGGAACTTGGCTGATTTGACCCTCAACACACTCGGCGTCATCGGCGCAGGCGCCATGGGCAACGGCATCGCCCATGTCGCCGCGTTAGCCGGACTTGACGTCATTCTAGTCGATACCGCGCAACCCGTGCTCGATAAAAGCCTGTCGCTCCTCGCCAAAAATCTCGAACGCCAGGTGCAGAAATCCAGCATCGATGCCCCCACCGCCGAGGCCGCCCAGGCCCGGGTGCGCGGTGCCACCAGCCATGACGCGCTCAGCGTCTGCGACATGGTGATCGAAGCAGTGCCCGAGCGCGAAGACATCAAACGCGCGGTCTATGCGCAACTCCTGCCGCATCTCGCCCCGCACGCGATTCTCGCCTCTAACACCTCGTCAATCTCGATCACCAAACTCGGCCACGCCACCGGCATCGCGGATCGTTTCGTCGGCATGCATTTTTTCAACCCGGTGCCGATGATGAAACTGGTCGAAATCATCAGCGGCTTGGCGACCAGCCCCGCCACCCTCGCTGCGGTCGAGGCGCTCGCGAAGCGCATGGGCAAAACCACCATTATCGCGCAGGATTTTTCCGGCTTCATCGTCAACCGGATTCTGGTGCCGATGATCAATGAAGCGATTTTCGCACTGCATGAAGGCATCGGCACCATCATTTCAATCGATCAAGGGATGAAACTCGGCGCCGCCCACCCGATGGGCCCGCTCACCCTCGCCGATTTCGTCGGGCTCGATATCGTGCTCGATGTCATGCGCGTGCTGCATCACGGTCTGGGCGAGGATAAATATCGCCCGTGCCCGCTCCTGGTCAATTACGTCGCCGCCGGCTGGCTCGGTCGCAAATCAGGCCGTGGCTTCTATGATTACAGCACCAACCCGCCAACCCCCACCCGCTAATCAATGCCTCACCAGGGCTAGGGCGCCTAATTGACTTGCCTTGCCCTGGCCTGTATCCCGCGATCATTAATCGACGAAGGCGGCGTAGCTCAGTGGTAGAGCAGGGGAATCATAATCCCTTGGTCGGTGGTTCAAATCCGCCCGCCGCTACCAATTTTTCTCCCCTCACACCACCAAAATCGCGCGAAAATCATTGACATTGGTACGCGTCGGCCCGGTCACAATCAAATCCCCCAAGGCCGCGAACGCCCCGAACGAATCATGCGCCGCCAGCATCGCCTCCGGCTCAATCCCCCGCGCCGCCCAGCGCGCCAGACTATCCGGCGTGATCATCGCCCCCGCATTTTGCTCGGACCCATCAATCCCATCAGTATCGCAGGCCAACGCATAAATCCGCGCATGCCCGGCCAATTTAATCGCGAGCGCCAATAAAAACTCTGCATTACGCCCACCCCGCGCACCAGCCTTCGCCTGCGCAGGCAAGCTCACCGTGGTCTCACCGCCCGATAACAACACGCACGGCCCGTTCCCCACATCCCGCGCATAGTCCAGCGCCACCAGCGCCATCTCCGCCGCCACCAGCGCCGCTTCGCCCTCAATCGCATCACCCAGCACCACCGGCGTCACCCCGGCCGCCCGTGCGCAATCCGCCGCCGCCGCCAGCGCATCGGCGGGCGTCGCCACCAACCGTTCGGTCGCCTGCGCAAAAATCGCATCACCCGGCTTGGGCGTCTCTGCCTGGTCCGATGTCAAATGCGCCATCACCGCCAGCGGCACCTCAATCCCAAAGCGCCGAATAATCGCCCGCGCCTCCGCCGCCGTGCTCGGATCAGCACAGCTCGGCCCCGAGCCGATGAGCGCAATCTCATCACCGGGAATATCCGAAATCCCGAGCGTCACCATGCGCGCCGGCGCCGCCGCCCGCGCCAGCCGCCCGCCTTTAATCGCCGAGAGATGCCGCCGCACGATATTCATCGCCCGAATATCCGCACCCGACCGCAACAAAGCCCGATTAACCGCCTGCTTATCCGCCAGACTCAACCCAACCCCCGGCACCGCCAATAACGAAGACGCCCCGCCCGACATCAAACAAAGCAACATATCCTCGCGGCCCAGCAACGCCGCCTCGGCCAAAATCCGCCGCCCCGCCGCTTCGCCCTGCGCGTCCGGCACCGGATGCGAAGCCTCAAAGGTGGTAATCCGCGCAATCGCCCCCACCCCATGGCCATAAGGCGTCACCGCAAACCCCGACAACGCCGCCCCAGCCGGCCAATGCGCCACCGCCACCTGCGCCATCGCCGCCGCCGCCTTGCCCGCCGCCACCAGCAAGGTCCGCCCGCGCGGCGGCTCGGGCAAAAACGCCCCCAGCCGCTCGGCGGACGCCGCGCGCACCGCCGCATCAAACATCGCCCGCAACATCAATGCCGCATCATCCATGCCCCACCCTCCTATTCGCGCCGCCCATCTTGCCCCGATCAGCTCACAGCGCCAAACAGCAAGGATGACCAACCCTAGCTCCCCTCCCTTCACCCCGCGCCGCGCCATCGGCCTGATGAGCGGCACCTCGCTCGATGGCATCGACGCCGCCTGGATCGAGAGTGACGGCGAAACCATAACCGCCCTCGGCCCGCGCGCCACCTTATTCTACGAGGAAAGCCTGCGCGTCCGCCTGCGCGCCCTCCTCAACCGCGCACCCACTCTGCACCCCAATGACCCTGAATTGCTCGATCTCTCGCGCATCATCGCCGAGCGTCACGCCGAAGCGGCGGTCCTGCTCGCGCGCGGAGCCGATATTATCGGTTTTCACGGTCAAACCATTCTCCACGCGCCCGCCGAGCGCCGCACCTGGCAGATCGGCGATCCCCTCTTGCTCGCCCATAAAACCCGCCTGCCCATCGCCCATGATTTTCGCAGCGCCGATGTCGCCGCAGGCGGGGAGGGCGCACCCTTGGTTCCGCTGTTTCACCAGGCGATGGCGCGCGACCTCGAAAAACCGCTGATGGTGGTCAATATCGGCGGAGTCGCCAATCTCACCTGGCTCGGCGCCGATGATGCGATTCTCGCCTGCGATACCGGCCCCGGCAACGGCCCGCTCGATGATTGGATTTTTCGTCATACCGGCGATCCGTTTGATCGCGACGGCACCATCGCCCTCAGCGGCCAGATCGATCAACGCCGCTTGGCAATGCTCATGGCCGATCCGTTTTTCGCCCGCCCGGCGCCCAAATCACTGGATCGCCTGCATTTTACCGCCCGCCTCGCCGAAGCTTTGACCGGCCTTTCCCTCGCCGACGGCGCGGCAACTCTCGCCGCCTTCACCGCCGCAGCCATCGCCGCCGCCCCGGTGCCGCCCGGCGTCAACCGCCTGCTGATCACCGGCGGCGGGCGGCATAACCACGCCATCATGGCCGCCTTACGCGCCCGCTTCACCGTCCCGGTCGAACCCGTCGAGGCGGTCGGCTGGGACGGCGACGCGCTGGAAGCCCAATGTTTCGCCTTTCTTTCCCTCCGCGTCGCCCGTTCGCTCCCACTCTCTCTCCCCACCACCACCGGCGTCCCCACCCCCATGCCCGGCGGCGTCATAACGACCAATTATTAAAAGTTTTTTGGTTCTTTTTTTCAAAATTTTTCTTTAGTTTATTCTGTGCATCGAATTTTTATCTAGACTTCGTTTTCGCCTGATGTTACTCAACGTCAGTCAACCACTTTATCAGGAGGCGTCAATGCGAATCATGACCATGTCGTCTCCTGCGGGCAGCGCATCGCAGCAAGCCGCGCGTTAGCGTTTCGCGTCCCCGCTTTTTCTGGTTTGACTCCCCCCATTTAACGAATGACTAAAGGACGCCCCGCGTAAGTCGGGCGGTGCAAAAATGTCTCTCCGTGATCAGGCGATCAAGTCGCCGTTCCGTGCCGTGTTCGGCTTTGTCGGCCGTGGCTGGCTGCGTCATCCGCTTTGGGTCAGCCTCACCGCGTCGGCAATGGTGCTGGCCACCCTGACCGATGTGTTCATGCCGGTCTATGTCGGCGATCTGATCAATGCGGTGTCGGCGCGCAACGCGCATGGCCTGGGGATTGCCGAACATTGCCTGCTGATCATCGCTTTGTTGGGCGTGGCGCAAACCATTCTGCGCTTTATCGGCTTTCGCGCGATTGTCATGCTCACTCTGGCGATGATGGGCGAAATGGCCCAGGATTCCTTCAACCGGGTGCAGCGTTTCGCCTCGGATTGGCATGCGAATAATTTTGCCGGCGCGATTGTGCGCAAAATCACTCGCGGCATTTGGGCGACCGACCTGCTGAACGATACGGTGCTGATCGCCTTGCTGCCGGCGGCCTCGGTGCTGATCGGCACCTCGATTGTGCTGGGCCTGCGCTCATTGCTCATGGGCCTGCTGATCGCGGGGGGTGCGATTATTTACGTAACCGCGACCATGCTGCTGCAAACCCGCTATGTCTCGCCTGCCTCGCAGCTGTCCAATCGCTGCGACACCAAAATGGGCGCGATTTTGGCCGATGCGGTGTCCTGCAATGCGGTGGTCAAAGCCTTCGCCGCCGAAGCGCGCGAGGATATAAATCTCACCCAGGTGGTGAATAAATGGCAGCGCCGCACAAGGCGCTACTGGCTGCGCGGCAATAATGTCGGCACCGGCCAAAGTTCCGCTTTGCTGCTGCTGCGCGTCGCAATCATCGGTCTCGCCCTTTATCTCTGGTGGATGCGCCAGGCGAGTGCCGGCGAAGTCGCGACGGTGATTACCGCCTATTTGATCGTGCTCGGTTACTTGCGTGATATGGGCTATCATATTGCGAATATTCAACGCACCGTGAATGAAATGGAGGATATGGTGCGCCTGGAAGCGCAGCCCTTCGCCGTCGCCGACCGACCCGACGCCAGGCAGGCAAGGATCAACGAGGGCGCGGTCGAATTCGATCAGGTCGATTTCGCTTATGGTCGCCATGTGCATCCGCTGTTCGCCAACCTCTCAGTGCGCATCGCCCCCGGCGAGCGGGTTGGTCTGGTCGGTCATTCCGGCTCGGGCAAAACCACCTTCATCAAACTGATCCAGCGCCTGCATGACGTCACCGGCGGGCGGATTTTGATCGATGGTCAGGATATCACCCATGTCACCCAGCACAGTCTGCGCAGCGCCATTTCCATCGTCGCCCAGGAGCCGATCCTGTTTCACCGCAGCCTCGCCGAAAATATCGCCTATGGCCGCCCGGACGCGACCAGGGCCGAAATCGAGCAGGCGGCGACCCTCGCCAATGCGCATGAGTTCATCACTCGCCTGCCGCGCGGCTATCAAACCCTGGTCGGCGAGCGCGGGGTCAAACTCTCCGGTGGCGAACGGCAGCGGGTCGCCATCGCGCGCGCCTTCCTCGCCGACGCGCCGATCCTGATCCTCGATGAAGCGACCGCCAGCCTCGATTCCGAGTCCGAAGCCTTGATCCAACAGGCGGTGGAACGGCTAATGACCGGACGCACCGTGATCGTGGTGGCGCACCGCCTATCAACTGTGCGTGCTCTGGACCGAATCCTGGTTTTCGATCAGGGTCTAATCGTGGAAGAAGGCACACACGAAACCCTGACCGCGCGCACCGGCGGCATCTACCGGCGATTGTTCGAGCGGCAGGCTTTGGGACTTTTGACGCAATAACAGGAACCAACCATGAAATTTGCGAGCATCACCACCACCACCCCGACCGCCGAAAGCCTGGAGGCCGATTACGCCCGGATCAATATAATGCTGGATGGTGGTGCGCTCGGCGAGGCGCTGTCCGCCTGGGAACAGGTGCGCCGCGATACCGGCACCTGGTCATCGATGGTTTATTTGCGCTTCTCCCAGGATACCGTCGACGCGCAAGCTAAATCCGCCCGCGACTATGCGGATCGGCTCGGCCCGGTGATCACCGGTTTCGAGACCAAACTCAAACAGCGCCTGTTAGCGCTCGATCCCGCCCCGATCGAGGCTTTATATGGCCGTCACGCGCTTGATCTCTGGCGCAACGATGTCACCACCTTCGATCCCGCCATCGCCGCCGATCTCGAACAGGAAGCCAAACTCAGCAGCGACTACACCGCTCTGCTGGCCTCAGCGAAAATCGAGTTCGATGGCAAAACCCATAATCTCGCGGGCCTGACCCCGTACGGCGAAAGCCTCAACCGCGACACCCGCCACCAGGCCGCCCAGGCGCGCTGGGCGTTTTTTGAACAAAACGCAGCACAGCTCGATGATATTTATGATCGTCTGGTCAAATTGCGCCACAAAATGGCCCGCCGCCTCGGCGATGAAAATTTTATCGCGTTGGCCTACCGGCGGATGAGCCGCCTTGATTACGGCCCCACCGAGGTCGCGACCTACCGCGCCGAAGTGCTCGCCCATGTCGTGCCTTTGGTCGCTAAAATCATCGCGCAACGCACCCGCGATAATCAGCTTGATCATCTCTATGCCTGGGACGAAGCGATTATCGATCCCGCCGGCAATCCCAAACCGCAAGGCGATCACGACACGCTCGTCGCCGCTGCCAACACCATGTTTGCCGCGATGGATGGTCGGATCGCCGATTTCTACCAAAGCATGAATGAAGGCGGCTATCTCGATTTACAAAACCGCCCGAGCAAGCGCGGCGGCGGCTTTTGC
>JAJZEG010000019.1 GCA_021828605.1 Pseudomonadota bacterium
GCCTCGATGCAGAAATCCGCCTCCATCGTGTTGGACAGCCGCCAGGCCAAAACCCTCCGCGTGCTCCAATCCATGATCGCCACCAGATACAGAAAGCCGCGCCGCATCGGTATATAGATGACCCACTCAGAAGAATATAATGCACCATTAAAGTCCGGGATCAAACACCTAGAACCCATCGCACGAGACAGCGGCAAATGGCGCGGTAAACGCTCAATCCGCGGCGGTAGAGCCAACTTGCGGCAAGCCATCTATATGCCCGCACTCGTGGCAACCCGCTTCAACCCGGACTTCAAAACCAACTATCAAGCCATGATCGCCGCCGGAAAACCACGAAAAGTCGCAATCGTCACCATCATGCGAAAGCTCATCGTCCTCGCAAACGCACTACTCAAGGCACGCCAAAACTGGATACCTAAAGCCGATTGACCATAACGGATACTCTAAGCATCATACAAATACTGGTAGCTATATGGTTGCTATGATTTCAGAGTGGAGGCGGTATCCACCAGTAACTCCTTGAAAACCCTGGTGGGTGCGACAGGGATTGAACCTGTGACCCTCGCCGTGTGAAGGCGATGCTCTGCCGCTGAGCTACGCACCCAAGGTCCGCACGATCTACCGCCCCTCGTGCCGCGACGCAAGCGCCTCAGCGCGTTGCCGTCGGTCGCGCTGTTGCAAAGCAGAATCCCAGAAAAGTGCATAAGCACGCCACACTAAAGCCGTTCAGCGTGACCAGCGTGTAGTTTTGCGCGGCATCCAAATGCAATAACGGGTGAAGCGGCGCGTAGCGCACCAATCCGTAAGCCAGGAAAGTCAGCGCAGTGAGGCCGAATATGATGCCCCGCTCGGTGTGATGAAACCCTAATGTCGCCAACATAATGCACGGGATCAAAAAGAGCGGAATCCCCGCGTCAAACCCCAGCACCTTTGTGCACCACACCGTGTTCACCACGCTAATCACGGTCAGCAGCACCCGTGCCGACAGCCCGCTGCGCCGCGCCAGCACCGGCACCGCGCACCAAAAGGGCAGGGAGGCCAAGGTGAGTAACACCGCTTGCGTCGCGTCGCGCCCGAGCACGACATATAAATAAATCGGATAAAACGGCGTATTACTCGCCAATACCAACGCCACCGTATTCATCGCAGCCGTCAGCGGGTCCGCATGGTCCAGCGCCCGTGATAGCGCCGCCCGCGCCTTACCAATCATCCAGAAATCCTAATTTGCGGTCAGCCGATAATGGCTCACCCCCCACGTATCCCCCTCATGATACCCGAACAAACCCTCTGTTGCCAGAAAAAACAATCTCCAGCGCCGCCGCCATAATCCGGCCTCAGCACCATAAACCCGCTCCAACACCTCGGTAATCGCATCGGCGCGCCGATCATAATTCGCCAGCCAATCGCGCGCCGTCCGCGCATAATGCGTGCCCTTCCACCGCCATTCCGCCTCCAAGGCGAATAAGTCAGGAAACTGCTTGATCAGGCCGTGGCTCGGCATAATCCCACCGGTGAAAAAATGCTGCGCAATCCAGTCCGACCGATCATGATGATCAAACCGATACGCCCCATGCTGATGGGTAAATACATGGACAAACAACTTACCACCCGGCGCCAGCCAGCTGCGCACCCGGCGCAATAAGCCCCGCCAGTTCGCCATATGCTCAAACATCTCCACCGAGACCACCCGGTCAAATTTCTGCTCAATCGCAAAATCATTCATATCCGCGGTAACCACGGTCAAATTATCAAAGCCGTTGGCGCGCGCCATGCCCTCAATATAAGCCCGCTGCGACGCCGAATTCGACACGGCGGTAATGCGCGCCTGGGGATAATGCTCGGCCATCCACAGGCTCAGCGAACCCCAGCCACAGCCCAATTCCAAAATACGTTGCCCATCGGCCAGGTCCGCATGGAGGCAGGTCTCGTTCAGCGCGCGCACCTCCGCCTGATCCAGCGTCTGCGCGTCCTCATCATAGAGGCAACTCGAATATTTCCGCCGCGCCCCCAACACCATGCCAAAAAACGCCGCAGGCACCTCGTAATGCTGCGCATTCGCCGCATCCGTATGCAACGCAATCGGCAGCGCCGTCATCGCTTGCGCGAATTGCCGCTCGGAGGTTGGATCCGTCTGCGCTAAAGTCCGGTCGGTGCGCCCCACCAACTGCGCCACCCCAAAGCGCAGCAGCCGATCCGGCAAGGCCACCCGTTCTGCCAACCCCGTCATCGCAGTCGCTGAAAAGCTCATCGGTCACTCCAATTACGCGTTGCATAATTGGATACGCCTCGCCCCGGCCATTGGATGCGCGATCAACCTTTCATGCGACACCAAGAGAATTACCACGCATCCATGAACACCAAGTTAACCCGCTTATTTCCTCACGCGGGATTGACCCGCTTATTTCCTCACGCGGGATTGACCCGCGTATTTATTTCACGCGGGATTGACCCGCATATTTATTTCACGCGGGATTGACCCGCGTGTGGCGGCCACGGCACAAACGCACTCACCCGCGCCTGATACGCCGCATAGGCCTCGGGCCGCGAGGCCAGCATTTCGCGTTCCAGCGGCGGGATACCGGATATTTTGATCAGCAGTCCCGCCATTCCCAGCGGCCCGATCAACGCAATCAAACCCGGCGCCCAACCGCCCGCCACGCCAATCAGCGGATAGGAAAACCAAATCAACGCCTCGAAAAAATAATTCGGATGGCGCGACCACGCCCACAAACCCCGATCGCAAACCTGGCCACGATGAGCCGGATCAGCCCGAAACGCATGCATTTGCGCATCAGCAACCGTAGCACCCCAAATCGAGCCGCCAAACACCGCAAGCCCAGCCAAAGTCCAAACCCAAGCCGCCCCCGTCAACGGCTGCGGATTATTCGCGGCAATCATCACCGCAATCACCAACACCCACGCGACCACCGCCTGGATCATCAACAAAGCAAACATTTTTTTCTCGAAACCGGCACCCCATTCCGCGCGAAACCGCGCATAGCGCGCATCCTCATGGGTAATCGTGCGGGTGCGCCGAATAATATAGCCGCCCAGCCGAAACGCCCAAATCAGCACCAACGCGGCCACCAGCAGCCGCCGCCCGATCGGCACCGAACCCAGCGGCACCAGCGCACCAATCGCCGCCGCACCCCCGGTGCCCAAGGTCCAAAACGCATCAACCCAGCCCGAATTGCCGGTCTGTCGCTGTGCGACCCACGCCCCAGCCATCACCAGAGCCAACAACACCAACAGCAACAACGCTAAAATAATCGCATCCATGGGCATGATCTTTAGCATGCCCCGCCAAACTTCAAGCCCCTCTTTCAGCGCCGGCCTAGCCGCCCTATTCTAATCTCTACCTTTTACCGGAGCGACAATGTCCCGCATCGATGAGTCTCGTCCGTTCATCCCCGTTTCCATCGCCGTGCTCACCGTCTCGGACACCCGCACTCTGGCCAATGACAGCTCAGGCGACACCCTCGCCAGCCGCATCACCGAGGCCGGTCATCACCTCGCCGCCCGCAGTTTGCGCCCCGACGATGCCGATCACCTCACCGAGCAACTCCGCCTCTGGATCGCCGATCCACAGATCGATGTCATCATCACCACCGGCGGCACCGGCATTACCGGGCGCGACGTCACCCCCGAAGCCTTTGCCCGCGTGCTCGATAAAACCATCGAAGGCTTCGGCGAATTATTCCGCATGCTGAGCTTTCAGAAAATCGGCACCTCAACCATCCAATCGCGCGCGATCGGTGGAGTCGCGGGCGGCACCTATTTATTCGCCCTCCCCGGCTCGACCGGCGCGGTCAAGGATGGCTGGGACGATATTTTGCGCTGGCAGCTCGATAGCCGTCACCGCCCCTGCAATCTGGTCGAACTCATGCCCCGTTTGACCGAGCGTTAAACCAGGCCGTTGCTGCCTCGGCATCCAGCTTAATCTGTGCCCGCAGCGCCTCAAAACTCTCGAATTTGCGCTCATCGCGAATAAAATGATGCAGCGCCACGCTCAAATCCGCGCCGTATAAATCGCCGTCGAAATCAAACCAATGCGCTTCCAGCCGCGATATCGCCCCCTCCGCCACCGTCGGTCGCCGCCCCAAATTCGCCACACCCTGCAACACCCGCCCATCGGCCAACCTGGTGCTGACCGCATACACCCCGCGCGCCGGTTCCAAATGCCGCCCGAGTGCGATATTGGCCGTGGGAAATCCAATCGTGCGACCCCGCGCATCGCCATGCACCACGATGCCTCGGATCACCGGATCGCGCCCCAGCAGGCCCGCCGCGCGCTCGGGATAGCCATCCTGCAATAGCCGCCGGATCCGCGTCGAGGAAATCGGCCCCTCCGCATCATCCAAATGCGGCACCACGCTCACCCCAATGCCCAACGCCTCGCACCGCGCCGCGAGCAACCGCACATCGCCGCCGCGCCGATGGCCAAACGCAAAATCCGCCCCGCACGCCACATGCGCGACCCCCAGCCCTTGATGCAGCACCAGGCCGATAAAATCCTCCGCACTCAACGCCGAAAACGCCCGATCAAACGGCAGTTCCACCAAAATCTGCACCCCTAAATCCGCCAAAGCCGCCGCCCGCTCGGCCTCCAGGGTCAGGCGGAACGGTGGATCATCGGGGCGAAAAAACTCACGCGGATGCGGCGCGAAACTCAACACCGCGCGCGGTGCAGCAGGCCGCGCCGCATGGGCCGCGCGCAACACCTCGGCATGACCGCGATGCACCCCATCGAAATTACCCAGCGCCACCGTCGCCCCGCGCGCCGCCTCCGGCACCGAACGCCAATCCCGCACCATCATCAATTCAGCCAAACCACAACCTCCCATCCTGTCCATGATGTTATCGTTCGCGCCACCAGGCCAACACCACCAACCCCAGCACCCCCATCGCCAGCAACGCCGCTAACCCGGCCTGCCCCGTCCATAGCCGCACCCGTCTGATCCCCACCACCCTGCGCGCCTGCCGATCGCGCGACAAACCCCGCCATGACGGGTCCGGTGTCCGCCCCAGCCACACAACCCGTCCACCGGTTCGGTCCACCAGCGGCGCGAGCAAACTCGCACGCGCCGCCAAATCCCGATATTCGCGCGCCTCCCCGCTCGCCGCCCCGGCAAAGGCCCGCAACGCGCCCGCCTGCGCGTGCCACACCCCCGGCATTGGCGCCAGCACCGAGGCTCGATACCGTCCCGGCCCCACCCGGATCATCGGCACCATCAAAACCTGCCTGTCCGGCGCCGTGATCCGCACCGCGCGCGGTGGCCCCGCCGTCACTTTGCGCCGATCAATCACCAGCCGCCCGCCCTTGATCTTTGCCGCCAAAAAATTCCCAGCCAAATCCGGCGCACCCAGCAACCAATGCACGCTCCGGCGCAACAGCGGAATCGCCGGCCCGGCCAAGGCCGGATCACCGCCCAACGCCCCGCGCGCCCAAATCCAGAACTGATCAGACATCAGCATCGCCACCCGACCCCGCCCGACATGGCCCAGCACCAGCAACGGCGCATCCCCCGGCGCGCGCAGCAAGGCCCGACCAAATCGCAGTCGCCCTTGCTCAAACCGATACCACGCCGCCCCCTGATCCTGCGCGAGCAACGCACTCACCGGATCGCGCGCCCCCTGCTTGGTCAATCGCGGCACAAACCGACCCATAATGGTCCCCCCTGGCATGGTCCCACGCGGCACCGGCGCCACCGGCAATATCGGACCCAGCGGCGAGAGGGCCAGCGAACTCGGCCCTTCATAGCTCGGCCCGGTTTCCACCAGCAGGGCTCCGCCTGCGCGCACATGGGCCGCGATATTTTTCAGCGCATAATCAGGCAGTACGCCATTCAATCCGAACTGATCGACAATAATCAAATCAAACCGATGCAAATCAACGCTGAATAGTTGCCGGGCCGGAAACGGGATTAACGCCATATCCCGCTCCGGCGCGGCCAAGGCCTGGTTAGGATCGCGCAACACCGTCACGTTCACCAGCCGCACCGCCGGATCGGATTTCAGCAACAGCCGCCAACTGCGCAAACCCTGATTGGGCGCCCCGGCAATCAACAACACATTCAACCGCCGCCGGATCCCATGCAGCGCAAACACCGCCTGATCATTCAACCGGCTCACCGCACCCGGCAAGCCCTGTGCCGCCACATCCACCACCGCCCGCCCGGCATGGCGCACTCTAATCGAAACCGCCGCCACGATCCCAACCCGCGCCACCTTGCGCATCACCACCCGCCCATCGACGCTGATCCGCACCGGCACCGCCACACCCCGATCCGCAACACCATGATCGCGCACCACGAAGCGCACTACCACCCGATGCCCGACCAGCCCAAAACGCGGCGTCGCCAACAAGCGCAACTCCCGATCCGTTTGCGCCCGCCGTGCCGGGATCAACAGCGAGACCGGAAACCGCCAGTTCGGCTGTTGCCCACCCCACCGATCCGTTGCTTCGCCATCACTCAGCACCACCACCCCGGCTAATTGCGCGCGCGGTACAGCAGCGACCGCATGGCGCAAGGCGGCAAATAAATCAGTCTTGGTCCCCGCTCCGCGCGGCATAATCACCAGCCGCACCCGCGTTCGCGCGGGCAGGTGCGCTTGCAACGTGCGCCGCGCTTGCGCCACCATCGCCGCCCGCTGGCCGATATCCATCGACGCGGAATGATCGACCAGCAGCACCACGATATTATCCAACCGCACCGTCTGGCGCAGGATGCGCACCGGCCCGGCCAACACCAGCAGCAACGCCCCACACGCCACCGCCCGCCAAACCGCCCCGCGCGCCCGCCGCCAAAGCGCCCAGGCGCTGACCACCATCACCACTACTGCCAACATAATCAACAGCGGCACCGGCACCAACGGCGCAAACCCCATCCCGCTCCCCATCCGGCTCAACGCGTTCTCTCCGGTGCTAACAGGCCCTTGGGCGCCAACCGGCGGAGCAGCAACGGCAATTGCGCCTGATCGGATTTATAGGTTCCGGTCAGCGCATAAATCACCAAATTAACCCCGAACCGCTCAGCCTGCGTGCGCTGCCCCGGCGCGCCCGGTAAAACCGCATGGAGCGGCGCGCCATCGCGCCCCAGCGCCCAGGCGGCGGCCCAATCATTCTGGCCCATCACCACCGGGCTCATCCCATCGGCATCCTGCCCGCCTTTGGCCGCAATCCAAACCGGCGCGCCGACAAACCGTCCCGGATCATGCCGGACAATGAAAAAACTATGCCCCAAAGTCGCCTGCGCGGTGAGTTGCACCAAAGGCGGGATCGCCAAACACGCGACTGCCCGCGCGACCGCCGCCCGCGCACCCGGATCAAATCCCGCACCCGAGCCGGTTGCCGCCGCCCCACCCCCATCCTGATCAATCACCAACAACCCGCCACTCGCCATGAACCCATCGAGTGCGCGGCAGGCACGCCGATCCGGCATTGGTGTGGCTTTGGTCACCAGCCAATAAATCATCGGATATAAATCCAACTGATCCACCCCCGGCACCACCGCGCGCGGTGCGCCAAGCTGTGCTGCGGTCTGCGCACTGACTAACCGCGACAGCGCCAATAAACCAAGCCGCGTGGTCCGATCACGCGTTGGATCGCCCGACGGAATATAAGCCAGCTCGGTGCGCAACGCCCCGCTTGGAACCGACCCCGCACGAGCACGCGGCAAAACCGCCAAACCCAGCACCAATATCCCTAACAGCCCGGTAAGTCGGATCAACCCGCGCAGCCCCAGCGAAATCAGCCAATCAACCACCAACAGCGCCAACCCCAGCGCGATCAAAGCCGGTCCAAACCGCTTGGCCTGCGGCAATCCGTCCAACGGCAAAACCCGAATTCCCGCAGCTAACCTGCCCGCACGCAAGGGGGGCACATGCGCCCCAACATTCACCGCCACCCGCCCGGTCGCATTGCCCCAAATCCCCGGCGGCAATGCCGGTGACACCATCGCTTGCGCGAGGTGTGAGACAAGCACGGGCCGCGCCGCATCCCCGGCTTGAACCAAATCGCCTTGCCCATTGAGCGCATGCACGACCTGCACCACCCCATGCCGAGGCCGCACCCCCACACCCAACCGCAACAACCGGCGCATCAAATCCGGAAATTCCGCCGCCAACACCCAATCCGACCAGGCGGTATTCGCCGTGGTCAACACATAAACCAACGTCCCGCGTCCGCGCCGTTCCCCCAGCACAATCGGCGTGCCGTCGCGCAGCCGCGCCCAAACCCGCTTCGGATCCAGCCGCGCCGGATCAACCAACCGCGCCGCCGAAACCGTGACATCCCGCGGCGTCGCCAGCCCCGCCAAGGGCGAGCCTGCGGCAAATCCGCCAATCCGCCCCGGCGTGCCTGCCCCCAACACCCCGCCCAAATGCCGCACCCCGGCCAGCAGCCGATCCGGCGTCAACCCGCTTGTTTCGCGCGCACTCAGCGGCCCGGCAAAGCGGATCACCACCCCGCCTTGCGCCAAAAACCGCTGCAACCGCGTCACCCGCGCCGGATCGAGCGTCCCATCCGGCATAATCACCACCCCCGGTCGACGCGCCAAAATCTGGCCAAACGTGCCGCTTTGCACCGGATCAGCCGCCGGAATCGCCCGCCGCACATAATAATCAGCCCCGGTAAATCGCTGATCCGCGCGCGCATCCCCCCCACTCCCCACAGTAACCCGCCGTACCCCCCCATCCAGCAACACCACCTGGCTCGCTGGCCCCGACGCCAAAGCGCCGCGCTTTGCTACCACCAGCCCCGCTACCACCAGCCTGGTCACCCGATCCAGCAACAAACCCGGCAGTCGGATCACCGCCGACCCATAACGCTTGCCCGCCGCCACCCGCACCACCACCCGCGCCAGCACCCGCTTGCGCCGCGTCTGCGCCAGCACCGCTGCTTGCACCGGCTTACCCTGGCGCTCCACCTCCAGCCGCACATGCAGCCCGCCATGCGGCCCGATCCGCCCCAGCTGCAACAGCCGCACCCCAAACGCGCCATCACTCAGCACCAAACGCGGCGTCAGCGCGCGCACCAACGCCGCCCGACCCGGCCCGG
>JAJZEG010000227.1 GCA_021828605.1 Pseudomonadota bacterium
AATTGCTCAGCACCCGCCGCATGCCCTCGGGTCGCATCATCACCGCAGGCAGCGCCCCGACCTCACTCACTACCCGCGCCTCGCCCAACCTCGCATGACGACCCACTTGCGCCACCACCTCGCTAATTAACAGCGACAAATCCGCGGCCACCGGCTGCTCCTCGCCCTCGCCGCGCGCGAACTCCAAATAGAGCCGGATCAGCCGTTCCATCTCCTCGATATCGCGCTCCATCTCGCCCCGGTCCGGCACATCGCCCGGCAGCAGCGCCAAGGCCAAACGCAGCCGGGTCAAGGGTGTGCGTAAATCATGCGACACCCCGGCCAGCATCGCGGTGCGCTGCGCCATGAACCGGCGCACCCGATCGCGCATCCGGTTAAACGCCGCCCCCGCGCGCCTGATTTCCGCCGCCCCCTCCGGTCGGATCGGCCCGGTATCGCGCCCCATCCCGAACGCTTCCGCTGCCCCGGCTAACCGCTTGATCCCGCGCACCTGATTGCGCAAAAACAAAGTCGCCAGCCCCAATAACAACATCGTGGTCCCGGCCAGCCAGGCGAAAAATATATAAAGCTGGCCAACATAAAGCCGCTTGCGCGGCACATCCACGGTCAATACCCCGCTTTTCTCGGCAATATCCACCCGGATCATCCCCGGCGGCCCATTCCATACCAGCGCGAAGCGCCGCCCAAGCCCGCTGCGCAACGCCGCGATCAAATCCTGATCCACCGGCCCGAACGCATGGGGCGGTAATTGGGCGACGAATGCCCGCCCTGGATGCTGATGAAACGCGAACTCGAACCGTCGCGCCGCGCGGGCAAAAATCACCCCCTGACGCCTCGGATTGCGATCCGCGTCATCGACCACGAACGCAATCTCGCCTGCGACACTGAACGCCAATCGGCGTGACAGCACATCCAAATGGCTGCCATAAAAAATCTGCAACGCCACCGCCTCTGACAAAATCAGCGGCACCAGCACAATGAGCAAAGTCCGTCCAAACAGGCTGCGCGGCAGCACTCGGCGCAAAAACCGCTCGGGATCAACCCGCTCGGTATGCAATTTCACGCTCAGGCTCCCGGCTTCAAAATATAGCCCCGCCCGCGCACCGTTTGTAAAAATCGCGGCTCGCGCGGATCGACCTCTATTTTGCGCCGCAGCCGCGTCACCTGCACGTCAATCGCGCGCTCGCCGGTCTCATCCATGCCTAATAAATCGGCTAACGCCTCGCGCGATAAAATCTGATGAGCCCGCGCCGCCAACGCCGCCAACAATCCCGCCTCGGCCCCGGTCAAGCGCACCCGCCCGCGCGCGCTCACCAATTCGCCGCGCTCCACATCAAACTGCGCCGCCCCCAACTGCACCGGCCCCAAGGCCGACCCGCTCAGCGCACCCACCGCGACCCGGCGCCGCAACAAGGCGCGGATGCGCAACAATAATTCACGCGGATCGAACGGCTTGGCCAAATAATCATCCGCCCCCGCCTCGAACCCGGCAATCCGATCCTCCGGCGCCCCGCGCGCGGTCAATAACAAAATCGGCAAAGACGGCGCCCGATCGGCGCGCAGCCGCTCGGTCAATTCCAGGCCGGTTTCATGCTCCATCATCACATCCAGCACCAGCAAATCCGGCTCGATGCTGCGCAACAAATCCCGCGCCTGTGCTGCGCTGTCGGCCACGGTAACGATAAACCCATGCTCGGTTAGATACCGCGCCATGAGTTTACGCAACCGCTCGTCATCATCAACCAATAACACATGGGCGGGTTCACCCCCCCCCGCGCTGATCGGTGCTGACCCCATTAGCGTTGGCGCCGATCCAAATAGCCGCGCGCCGGATCCTTCATCATCCCGCGCAACACCCGGCGAAACCCATCCACGGCGGGCCCACCGGCCTCACGAAACGCCGCCACCAGCCGTTCGCGCTGGGCTTCGAATAATTGCCGCTCCAGCGCCGCCCCGGTCTCGGTCAGGCTCAGTAAACGCTGCCGCCGATCAACCCGCCCCGGCACCTGATGCACAAAACCTTGGGTAATCAGCGGCCCGAGCACCCGGGCAAGACTTTGTTTGGCGATGCCCAATATTTCCAGCAATTCGCCCACCGGCATGCCGGGATTCCGGCCAATGAAATGCAAGGTCCGATGATGCGCCCGCCCCATATTCATCGCCGCCAGGATTGCATCGGGTGCGGCGACCAAGTCGCGATGTGAAAAAAACAGCAAGTCCTGCGCTAAACGCAACTCTTCCTCGCGCAGAAACAACAATCCTGCTGGCGAACCGCCTTGAGCAGACTTCTCTTGCATGGCATTCTCTCTCCACCAAATCAGGGCGACGCCCACGGTGCCCTGTGATAAGACAGCCCATAACCCCTTTTTCGCTCCATAATCAATCAACCACGCAACAATCGTCAAACTCACCCCCGTATTGAGGAAACCAAATGAGCCTGATCCCTTTCGATGACCGCGACGGCACCATCTGGTGGGATGGCCATCTGATCCCCTGGCGCGATGCCAAGCTCCATGTTCTCTCCCACGGGCTGCATTATGCCTCCGCCGTGTTCGAGGGTGAGCGCGCTTATTCGGGCAATATTTTCCGCCTGCGTGACCATACCGACCGCCTGATCCATTCTGGCAAAATCCTGGGCTTCGACATCCCCTACACCGCCGATGAAATCGACGCGGCCTGCATCGAGGTGCTCAAAGCCAACAACCTGACCGACGCCTATTTGCGTCCCCTCGCCTGGCGCGGCTCCGAGCAGCTCGCGGTTTCCGCCCAAAAAACCAAAATCCATTTGGCCATCGCCGCCTGGCCCTGGCCCAACCTGTTCGGCGCGGACCGGATGAAAGGCGTGCGTCTCGGCATGGCGCAATATCGCCGCCCCGATCCGCGCACCGCCCCCACCGCCTCCAAAGCGGCGGGCCTGTACATGATCGGCACCCTGTCCAAACACGCCGCCGAAGCCGAAGGTTTCGATGACGCGTTGATGCTGACCCTTGAGGGTAATATCGCCGAAGCGACCGGTGCCAATATTTTCCTCGCCATCGACGGCGCGCTCCATACCCCCACGCCGGAAAGCTTCCTCGATGGCATCACCCGGCGCACCGTGATGGCGCTGGCCCGCGCGCGACAAATCCCGGTGATCGAACGCCGCATCCCGCTCGATGATTTGCCGCGCGCCAGCGAAGTGTTTCTCGCTGGCACCGCCGCCGAAGTAACCCCGGTGCGCGCCATCGGCACCCATAATTTCACCCCTGGCGCGATCACCGAAGCCTTGATCGCGGATTATACCGCGCTGATCCATATGTCCCCCGACGAGGTCGCCAAACGCGCCGCCTGACGCGTCAATCAGCAAGGAACCCGAATGACCATTCCGCATTTCACCGACCACGCGGCAAATGAGCGCACCTTTCTCGCCTGGGTGCGCACCGCGATTGCGGTGATGGCATTCGGCTTCCTGGTTGAGCGCTTTGATATATTCCTGAAAATCGCTGGCCAGTCACTGCATAAAACCATTAATCTGTCCGGTCAGGTCGCCTCCTCCGCCGTCGGCGTCGCCTTGATTATCGCGGGCGCCTTGATGGTCGCCGCCGCCATGATCCGCTTCACCCATAACCGCGCCGCAATCAGCGACGATGCGGCCCACCCGGTGCAATCCGCCAATCTCGACCTCGCCCTTGCCGGCCTGATCACCCTGCTCGGCATCGGCCTCGCCGCCTATTTGACCCTAACCATGCTCCACAGCCCGGCCTGATTGCGGTCGCGCGCCCCATCACCGCCATAGGCCAGAGATTGCGCTCCGTCATTAATATTAATTTTTTACTTTTTTGTTGAAAAAGATATTTTCGATCAAGCTTACTATCATTAACGCAATAACCCGATTAGATCGGGCAGGCTTCCCGCAACATCACCAAATAATTCAACCATATCAATGATTTTGTCCGGCAAACCTTAGCAAAATTTAACATGACAGACATCAAAATGCTGCGCTTACTTTCTAATGTAACGAAATGTAGTCAATCAAACATTATTGAAAGTAAAGCTGAATGGACATCAAACTGTGCCGGAGCGTCAGCATCCGGGTCGCACTAACCCTCACTTGCGCCCTGACATTCGCTCAACACGCCCTCGCACAAAGCACAGCCCAACCGATCACCATTCCGCTCGATGTCATCGCTGAAGCCGGCGGCGGCCAAACCTTCGACCGACTCGGCATTAATGTCGGGGTTAATGGCGCCACCCCCGAGGAATATATTTTCGATACCGGCTCAACCTCGTTCAATATCGATGTCGGCTCCAGCGCCAACGGCCAACCGTGGTTCCCGATCATCGCTGGCACCCCGATCACCCCCACCGTCCCGGCAATGAATTTGTACGGCAACGGTCAATATGGCAATCTTGGCGCCAACAGCACCATCGGCACCATCCAATTTTATAATTCGGCCAATGGCGCCCAAGCTGCGAGCTTCGCCAACGGCCAGGGCATCCCGGTGCTGATCAATACCGGCAACGTCGCCACCACCGCCTTTCTCAACGGCGATACCGCAGGCGCGCAGGTTGGTTATTTTTTACCCGCGATCAGTTACGGCCTGACCTTCCAGGAAATTAATAACAACGTGTTCAACCTGCCCGCCAGCGATTTTGTCGGCGAAGTGCCGATGTATTACGATTCCACCTGGCAAGCCAACCTTAATAAGGGCATCGGCCCGGAGGATGGCGGCGGCTATAATCTGTTCGGAATTTTTGGCGCCGGACCGTTTCAAAGCAACAGCGTGCTCGGCAATCTAACCACCACCGGCTATGTCGTCGCCGCCAATTCCGAGCTGACCGCGCCGCAAAATTGCAGCGGCTGCGGCAATGTCATTCTCAATCTGAACGCCGCCGTGCGCGCCCAGTTCATCAGTCTGGTGCCCTGGAATGGCGGTGCCTCCGGCACTTTCCCGCTCAGCAACGCGCCGGTCGATGCCAACCAGTTCGACCTGAATTTCTCCTACACGCTCGGCGGCAGCCCCTATAGTGTGACGCTGCAAACCTTGCTCGATTCCGGCACCGACCAAGTGTATCTCAATGATCAAGGGCTGCTCACCACCCAAACCGCGTTGGGCAATGTCAACGCCCTTGGCGATGAAGTGCCCGGCGTCACCCTGACCATGACCGGCAGCGGTGCTGGCAATCAACCCACCTCGATCGTCTCGGGCAATGATGCGTCCGGCGATTACAGCAACGTGGTCACTCCCGGCACCGACCCCTACACCAGCGCGGGCCAGGCTTTGTATGGCATTTCGTTCTTTTTCAATAATTCGGTGATGTATGATTTGCAAAATAAGGAAACCGGCTACACCCCGTTTTTCGTGACCGACACGCCGATCTCAACCGGAACCGGCGGCTACAGCATCAACGCCACCATGGCCGCGCAGGGCATTGCGGGCGTAATCTCGGGCTCCGGCCCGCTCAATATCAACGCGGGCGGCAGCGCTCAGCTGACCGGCACTAATCTCTATACCGGCGCCACCAACATCGCCAAAACCGGCTGGCTCGGCCTCGCCGGTCCCGGCTCGATTGCCGCCTCATCGGGCGTTAATGATAATGGCACGCTCGATATTTCCCGAATCGGCGCCCAAGCGCAAATCCAATCGCTCGACGGCACCGGCATGGTCGCACTCGGCGCCAACACGCTCGAACTGACCAACGCGTCGGGGCAATTTTCCGGCAGGCTCGCCGATGGCGGCCTGATCGGCGGCACCGGCGGCAGTCTGATCATTGCCCATGGCGTCGAGACCTTGTCCGGGGCGAACAGCTTCACCGGCAGCACCGGCATCAGCCCCGGCGCGCAGCTCGCCCTCACCGGCTCGCTCGCGGGCAGCGTGATCGATGCGGGCCTGCTCACCGGCACCGGCCAGATCGGCAATGGTCTGGTGGTCGCCGGCACCGGCATGGTTGCCCCCGGCACCGCACCCGGCCAGTTCCAAACCCTGTCAGTGACCGGCAATTATTTGCAAAGTGCGGGCAGCACCTATGTCGCTTATTTCAACCCCGCCCAACCGGGCCAATCGAGCCAGATCCGGGTCAGCGGCACCGCCGATCTCGGCCAAGGCGCGATCCTTGATGCCATCCCGCAATTCCAAGGCCAAACCTACACTTTGTCGCGCTTCTCGGTGCTCGACGCGCAAGGCGGCATCCAGGGTGCCTATACGCTGAAAAACAGCGCGCTCACCGCCTCGCTCGGCTTGGTTCTGGTCGATCCGCCGCATAATTTATACCTGCAAATCGTCCAGCGGCGCAGCCTCACCAGCTTTGGTCGCACCAGCAACCAAGCCTCAACCCTGGCCGGGCTCAACAGCGTGGCCTCCTCGAGCCCGACCTTCATCGCCGTCACCAACCTGATGACCGGCGCTGAAATTCGCGCCGCCGCCGATCAACTCTCCGGCGATATCCAGCCCAGCATTCTCGCCGCCACCATCAATGATACCGGCTTCGTGCGCACCGCCGTCGATCAGCGGTCCTTCTCAATGCTCGACCATACCGGTCCCGGCGCAGACTGGAATGGCCAGATGGTGCAGTCAGGCCATCACGATCTGGTCTGGTGGGGCGATGCGCTCGGTGCCAGCACCCATTTCGGCGGTAACGGCAATGCCGGCACGCTGAACGATGCGCTGGGTGGCTTCATGGTCGGTGCCGACGCCGCCATCAACGCCCATCTGCGCGCGGGCCTGTTCGCTGGCTACAGCAACGATAATTTTACCCTCCCCACCCGCTCGGCATCGGGCTCCAGCAACAATGTGTTCGTTGGCCTCTATGGCGGGCGTAATATCGGTCGGATCCTGCTCAGTGCTGGCGCCTCTTACGGCCAGCATTACCTCTCGACCAACCGCAGCGTCGGGTTACCGGGCCTGAATGAGGCCGAAACCAGCAGCTACGACGCCACCACCGCGCAGGTTTTCGGGCAGATCGGTTATCATCTGAGCTATGCGGTGATGAAGCACCAGGTCAATGTGCTGCCCTTCGCCCAACTCGCTTATGTGAGCCTGAGCAGTGCGGCCTTCCAGGAACTCGGCGGCAGTGCCGCCTTGCACGGCTATGGCACCTCGCTTTCCACCGCCTATAGCAGCGTCGGTGCCCGCGCCGACACCGGCTTTACGCTCAAAGGCCGCGCTTTGACCGCCTTCGCCAGCCTCGCTTGGCAACATGGCTATGGCACCATCAATCCAGTTGAACTGATGAGCTTCGCCCAAGGCCAACCCTTCGCCGTCCAAGGTGTCGGGGTCAGCCACGACGCTGCTTTGACCCAACTCGGCGTGGCGATGCGCCTCACCCCGACAATATCCGCCAACATCGCCTATAACGGCACCTTCGCCAAACAACTCTCCAATAATGGAGTCAACGCCGCGATCAACTGGAAGTTCTGATTTTGGCACCCGCCCCCCAAGCTCAAATCTTGGGGGGCGGGCATCACGGCCCTTAATCCCGCCGATACACCCGCACCGAATAGCGCATCGCACCGGTCCGGTAGGCTAAAATCAGCCGGGGTAGCGTCAATAAAAACACCCGGTTCTGCGCGCGCTGATCGAGCAAAAACCGCAAATAGCGCGGCGTGGTGAGCAGCCGCACCGCCACCCGGCGCAGGCAAATCCACCAGGTTTTACGCACCTGCGCCGAAATATCTTTCTGCTCCAACACCGAAAATCCCGCCGTCACCGCCATTGCGTCATAGTCAGCGCCATTCCCCATCGAGGGCAACCTTCCTTCCCGGCAAATCGGCTCCAAGAGATGCCGAACCTCCCAGGCAGCGGGCCGATCACCCGCCAGCCACACGGCCATCACCAATAATCCACCCGGCTTGAGCGTGCGGAACGCCTCGGCAAAAAACCGCTGCTTGTCTGGCATATGCTCCGAGCTTTCAATCGCATAGGCCCGATCAAACCGCTCCGACTCCAGCCGATTTTCCAGCCAATCCTGACAAAACACCTCAACCCCATCTCGCCCGCGCGCCATCACCGCCTGCGCCGCCGACACGGTGAACCCGGTCACCTGCACGCCAAATTGGCGGGCGAGCCGCCCCGCCGTCGCCCCATAGCCACAGCCAATATCAACAATCTCCTGGCCCGGCGCCAAATCCAGCCGTTCGACCAGCAAATCGATCAATGCCTCGGTCGCCACCTCCGGCGTCTCGTGGCCGGTGCGCCAATAGCCGTGATGCACATGCTCGCCCCAAATTTCCCGATAAAACGGATCAAGCTCATCATAATGCGCCGCCACCGCCGCCACATTCTGCCGCACTTTAGGCAGAATCATTTCCGCGTCCCTGATCGCGCCAGCATCACCCGGCGGATTAAAATAACGCCCAGCAAAATGGCCAAATCAATCGCCAGCAACAGCGCAGGGCTCAACCGCGCGGTCGAAAAATTCGCAGCCAAAACCAAGCGCGGATTGAACCCCGAATGCAGGCTATACCACCCCGCCTCACCCAAAGCGGTCAGCACCACACAGGCCAGCGCAAGCCCCAACAACACAAACCAGGACCGCCGCCATTCGGGCTTTAACAACCGCCACCCTGCCAGCCAAACAAACAACCCCGCCGGCACCAACGCCACGCCCACATCGACTTTTTGAGTTAGAAAAAAATGCCAAAATGAGAGTACAGCGATCGGGAAAATCAGCCAGTGCAGCAATTTCCAGCGCCGACCCATCCGAATAATCGCCGCATCGCTCGAGGTCACCGCCAATGCAATAAACCCGAGAGTCGCAATCGTGCCCAAAATCAAATAAAACACGCCCAACATTTGGCCCAGCACAAAGCCGAATTGCCAGCCTTCATCCCCCGCATAGAGCACCACATGCGCGATGGTATAAAACGCCGCCGCCAACCCTAACATCCGCCGCACCTGCACCACGCGCGGCCAGTTAAACAAGCTGCGCGCCGGTGTCACCGCCAAACAGAGTAATAAAAACCGGATCGCCCAAAACCCGGTCTCTAACATCGCATGATGCACCGGTCGGCCACCGAGCAATCCGGTTTGCGCCTGCCACACAATATAAATCGTCGGCAAAATGGTGATCAG
>JAJZEG010000155.1 GCA_021828605.1 Pseudomonadota bacterium
TTATTGATCGCCGATGCGCTGTGCCGATTTGGCACCAGCGTCCGTCAGGTCTTACTCAGCATGCTCATCACCATACTGAGTTTCGCCCTCGCCTTCTGGACCAGCGGTGCGGTGACGGTGCGCACCGGCGGCATCACCCAGCCCGCCAATCTCAGCCAGTGTTTCGCTCTGAGCCTAGGCAAAATGCTCGCCTCGGTCCCCGATGGATTCGCGATCCACGGTAATTTCGTCATTCTCGGCCAGTTGGAAACCTTCATCAGTATCGGGCTGATCGGCCTGTTCGGCTTCGTGCTCGGCAATTATTTTCGCCAAACCTGATCAGCGCGTGCTGAGCGCTTATTGCTGGCCGTTCAACAGCGCGATAATCCCCTCGAGCTGATCAAGCGATTCATACGCGAGCGTGACATTTCCGCGCTGACCATCATACATAATCCGCACCGCCAAACCGAGCCGTTCGGTCAAATCGCGCTCTAATGCCCTTGTCTCGGGGTCTTCGACGCGCGGCGTCCGCACCGGGGACATTTTGATCAAGGGCGCCTCTTGCGCCAATTTCTCCGCCTGCCGGACCGATAATTTCCGCTCAATAATCGCCCGCGCCGCATCGAGCGGACGGGGATGCCCAATAATCGCCCGCGCATGACCCGAGCTAATCGCCCCATCGCGCACCAAGGCCTGCACCGCTGTCGGTAGGGTCAGTAATCGCAGCATATTCGCGACATGCGGGCGCGATTTACCCACCGCCTCGGCCAATCCCTCTTGGGTCAAGCCAAATTCATCGGTCAGCCGGCGAAACCCCTCCGCTTCCTCCATCGGATCAAGGTCTTGGCGTTGCAGATTTTCAACCAATCCTGCAGCCATCGCCTCAATATCCGACAAAGCGCGGATTAAAACCGGCACCTCATGCAAACCTGCCCTCTGCGCCGCCCGCCAGCGCCGTTCACCGGCAATAATTTGATACCGCCCGGCATTCGCCGGATTAGGCCGCACCAACAAAGGCTGCAACACGCCCTGCAATTTGAGCGAGGCCGCCAACTCATCGAGTGCGGTTTCATCCATCACCCGCCTTGGCTGAAACGGCCCCGGCTCCAAATCCGCCGTCGCCAAATTTTGCGGGCTAGCCATCGGCTCATCACTCGCCTGATCGCCCATCAGCGCCGCCAATCCCCGCCCGAGCCGTTTTGGTTGTGGCTTCATCATCGCAATCCCTCCCCGTCCCGGCGTGCGACCCGCTCGCGCCGTAAAAACTCTGCCGCCAACGACACATAAGCCTGCGCCCCCGGCGAGCGCAGATCATACAATAAAATCGGCTTACCATGGCTCGGCGCCTCGGTGATGCGAATATTGCGTGGGATCGCGGTTTCAAACACCAGCGATTTGAAATGATCGCGCACATCATTCACCACCGCGACCGAGAAATTATTGCGCCGGTCGAGCATGGTCAGCACAATTCCCCCCAAAACCAGCCGAGGATTATGGCTGCGCCGCACCAAATCAATGGTCCGGGTCATTTGGGTAATGCCTTCAAGGGCAAAAAACTCGCATTGCAACGGCACAATCACCAAGGCCGCCGCCACCAGCGCGTTCAAGGTCAGCAGGCTCAATCCCGGCGGGCAATCAATGAACACATAGTCAAACAACCCGGCAAAAGCCGGCGCGCCAATCGTTTGCGCAATCAACCGCTCGCGCGCAGGCGTCGCGGCAAATTCCAAATCCGCGCCAACCAAATCCTCAGTCGCCGGGATCAGAGAAAGCCCAGGGATTTCAGTGGCATGAACCAAATCATCCGGCGTCGCCCCGCCGGCCAACAAAGCATAAGAGCCAACCCCCCGCGTCGATGCCACCACCCCCAACCCGGTCGAGGCATTGCCCTGCGGGTCCAAATCAATCAGCAAAACCCGCTGCCCGGCCACCGCAAGCGCCGAGGCGAGGTTAATCGCGGTGGTGGTTTTCCCCACGCCACCTTTCTGGTTGGCGATGGCGACAATGCGGGGAAAATGCGCAGGCTGCTCATTCGACACGGCGAACCTCATCCAGACGAAAAATAACAGCCTCCGGGTCGGTTCGGCTCCGCACCCGCTCAACCCGCATCTGCCACCCTTGCAGCGCCTCGGTCAATTCCGCTTCACCGTTGCGGCCTTTCGGAAACAGACAAAACCCATCCGGCTTGAGCAATGGCGCCGCATATTTCAACAACTGACCCAACGGCGCCAATGCCCGCGCCGTCACCATCGAGGCCTGCGCAAGTGAAATTTTCTCAATGCGCGCAGCACACACCACCACATTCAACCCTAATGCCGCCGCAACATGCTGCAAAAAAGCGCATTTCCGCTGATCCGATTCCACCAAAACCATGCGCAACTCCGGCCGCGCAATCGCCAAAACCAGCCCCGGAAACCCCGCCCCCGCACCCAAATCAACCCCATCCGCGACCGTCGCCGCAACCAGCGGCACAAGCTGCACTGAGTCCAAAATATGTCGATGCCAAATATCATCGATATCCGCGCGCGCGATCAGATTAATCCGCAACGTCCAACGCCGAAGCTCCGCCTCAAACCACCGCAGCCGCTCCAATGTTTCACGTGAAACAATTTGCTCCAGCTCCGCCAGATTATGTTTCACGTGAAACAATCCTCAAGCCGCGCGGGGCCGATGCAGCGCCGCAAACACCGCTCCCAACGCCGCCGGGGTCATTCCCTCCAACCGTCCGGCATCTCCCAGCGATGTCGGGCGAAACCGTTCCAACCGTCCGCGCAACTCGACCGACAAGCCACCGACCGCCGCATAATCGAATTGCGCTGGAATCAGCACCCCATCATCCTTCGCCCGCGCGCGGATTTCCTGCTGCTGGCGCGCCAGGTATCCCGCATAATGACGATCCGCATCGATAATCTCACCAGCGATCCGATCAAATCGTGACCCCGTTGCCGGCCCCATCATCGCGCGTTCCAGCGCCGCAAACGCTGTTTGCCGCGCGGTGCCGACGCACCCAAAACCAATCCCCAACGCCGTCAGCCGAACATCCGCATTATCCGCCCGCAAACTCAGCCGATGCTCCGCGCGTGAGGTAAACATGCGATACGGCTCGGTCACCCCGCGCGTTACTAAATCATCAACCAGCACGCCAATATAAGCCTGCGCCCGCGTCAGCCGAACGGCTTCGCTGCCGCCAGCCAGACGAGCGGCGTTGAGGCCTGCGATTAGTCCTTGCGCGGCGGCTTCTTCGTAGCCGGTGGTGCCGTTGATCTGACCGGCCAGGAATAGTCCAGGGATTTGCTTTAACTCTAAATGATGGCTCAGTGCGCGCGGATCGATATAGTCATATTCAACGGCATAACCGGGCTGCAAAATCTCGGCGTGCGCAAGACCCGGCATGGTGCGGATGAAAGCTTGTTGAACCGCTTCCGGCAGGCTGGTGGAAATGCCGTTGGGATAGACAACGTCGCTATCGAGGCCTTCGGGTTCTAAAAACACCAAATGGCGGGATTTATCGGCAAAGCGCACGATTTTATCTTCAATCGAAGGGCAATAGCGCGGTCCGACGCCTTCGATCTGGCCGCCATAAACGGCGGATTGGTGCAGATTATCCTGGATTATTGCATGGGTTTGGGCGTTGGTTTCGCTGATCCGGCAGGCAATTTGCGGATTACTCACCTGGGCGGTGAGCAGGCTGAACGGGATTGGCTCGGCTTCGCCCTGATCGGTTGGTAATCCGTCCCAATCGATTGACCGACGCGATAGGCGCGCGGGGGTGCCGGTTTTGAGGCGGCCCATCGGTAATCCCAGAGCGCGCAGTCGGCGTGCGAGGGCTTGCGCTGGTGCGTCGCCCAGGCGTCCGCCGGGGGTTGAGCGGCCACCGAAATGGAGAATGCCGCCGAGGAACGTGCCGGTGGTCAGCACGGCGGCCTTGCAACCGATGTGTTGGCCGTTGGTGGTTATTACGGCAGCTAGACTGCCATTTTGGAGTTCGATATCGGCGGCTTCGGCTTCGAAGATGGAGAGGTTAGGTTCGGCAGCCAGGAGGGATTGCACGGCATTGGCATAGAGGGTGCGATCGGCTTGGGCGCGGGGACCACGCACGGCGGGGCCTTTGCTGCGATTGAGCAATTTGAAATGTATGCAGGCGGCGTCTGCGGCTTTGCCCATAATGCCGTCCAACGCGTCGATCTCGCGGACCAGATGGCCTTTGCCGATTCCGCCAATCGCCGGGTTGCAGGACATGGCGCCGATGCGTGAGCGGTCGTGGGTGAGCAGCAGGGTGCGCGCGCCAATCCGCGCGGCGGCGGCGGCGGCCTCGGTGCCGGCGTGACCGCCGCCGATGACGATGACGTCGTAGGATTGATTACTGTCGGACATGGTGATGGTATAGCAGAAAGGATGGGGGCTTGCCGATAGGTGGGGCTTTGGGGAGCGCTATGCTGCTCATCAGCGGGGGTTATGATGCTAGATCTGGCGCGCGTTAGTATTGATGACGCTGCGGAGCTGATTGCGGGGAATCAGGCGAGTGCCGGGTATCACGCTCCCTGGGTCAATCCGTTTATTGATCGTGCTGGATTTGACGCGTGGTTCGGGCGAATTTTGGTTGGCCCGAATGCTTCGCTGATCGCGCGCGAAGAGAAGACCGGTTCCATCATCGGTGTTGTGAATGTTACGGAGATCGTGGCTGGTGTGTTTCAGAGCGGGTATCTCGGCTATTATGGGATGATCGGGTTCGCTGGGCGCGGTTTGATGACCGAGGCGGTGAGACTTGCCGTGTTATATGCCTTCAATGAGCTAGGATTGCATCGGCTGGAGGCCAATATTCAGCCGGGCAATGTTCGGTCAATTGCGTTGGTCCAGCGCCTGAAATTTCAGCGCGAGGGATTTTCGCCGCGTTATTTACGGATTGACGGTGCTTGGCGCGATCATGAGCGATGGGCGGTGTTGGCTGATTGAGGATTGGATGATGATTTCAGTTTGTTCCTTTAAGAATCACGATGCTCCGCTTTTGGCGGCTCTGATGCTGGAAATGACGCAATTTTATGGCGCGCTCGTTGATCCATCGCGGGTCATCGTGGACGAGATCGTTCGCCAGTCTGAAATTATGGATATTCTGGTCGCCTGGAGCGGCCAAGAAATGGTCGGGTTTGCGACGTTTGGGTCTTTGTTTCCTGTCGCCGGTTTAATCTCTCTGACTTATGTTCAGCAAATTTATGTCGCGAAGAATGCTCGTCGGATGGGTGTGGCGCAACGGTTGATGAGCGGGGTCGCAGGTGTGGCTGTGGCAAGGGGTAGCACCCGGGTTGAGTGGTCGACGAGCAAGGATAATTTGGCGGCCCAGGCATTGTATAGGGGCTTGGGTGCGGTGGGATCAGAAAAAGTGCAGTACGTGCTTGAAGGCGACAAGCTGGCGAGGTTGGCTGCTTTAACATATTGATAACTAATTGAAAATAAGCGCATTTGCGTTGGTTTTCGGGATGGTGTTCTCGTGAAACGCTTGGCTGCGCATAAAACCGTTGCCATATCGACGATATTTGGATAGGTTAGTGATTATTGATCGATCACGTTCGCATTTTGTAGGGCAACCATTTAGGAAAATAGATGAATAATTTGCGCAAATTGACCAAGAGTGAAAAAAGCATATTTGGATTATCGGTGTTGATTTCATTGGTTTTAATGATCGTCGATCAGCGGTTATTTATAATGGTTAGTATTCTGGCAGCCCCGTTAGGGTTTGTTTGGATGGTCGTTTTGGATCGGTCTGGTCGTTTTGATCGGCCTTGGGATGGATTTTAATAATGAGCGTTGAGGGAGATCGCGTTATGACATTCAAATTTTTTGCGGCATTGGTTGCGGCTTTGACCTGGTTTGGCACCGGGCTTGGGGCGACGCCTTCAGTTACGGCGAAGGCGGGGGCAGCGGATGCGGGGGCGCCGTTCAAATTATTGTCGTATCAGGATACGATCACGATGCAGCCGAATGGCGATTATGTGCGCATTGTGCATAAGGTGTTAGAACCATTAACGAAAATTGGGGTGCAGCGGTTGGGGCAGAGTCGCACCGAAATTGCGACCGACATGGAGCGGTTCAAATTGATTTCGGCGGAAACCATTGCGCCGGATGGCAAAATCTATCGGGCGGGAAAAGCGGATGTTCACATCCAGACCGCGCCCTCGGCGGCGGCGGCGCCGACATTTAGTGATGCGAAGATTGTGTCGGTTGAGTTTCCGAAGGTGGAGATCGGCAGCAAGCTCGATATCACCTATCAGATTACCCGGTTTCAGCCGATGTTTCCGAACCGGATTTCGATGTCTGATACGGTGCCGTATTTTGGTCTGGTCGGGCTGGATCGGGTGATTATTCATGCGCCGACATCAATGGTGCTGCATACATCAGTGCGGGGCGGCTATGGGCTGCATAAGAGCGTGTCGGGTGGCACCCAGACAATCACGGCGACGCTGAAAAATCCTTCGTATCATCCAATGCGCCCGGATGTGGTTTCGACCTATCAGTTTGGCCCGGCCTTCGTGTTTACCAATTTTCCGTCCTGGCAGGCGGTGGGGGATGCGTATTGGGCGCGGGCGGCGGCAAAATCGGTGGTGACGCCGGCGGTGCAGAAACTGGCGGACCGGGTTGCCGGGCAAAAAACCGGACGCGAGGCGGTGGATGCGCTGTATGATTGGACCACGACGCAAATCAGGTGGGTGGGCATCGAGCCGGGGCTGTCGGGCTGGATTCCGGCGGCGGCGGGGCATACGCTCGCGCGGCGCTATGGGGATTGCAAGGCGTCGGTCAGTCTGCTGATTGCGCTGTTAAAGGCGAAGGGGATTACGGCGGAGCCCGCTTTGCTCGATGCCGGGACCGGCGATTTCAAGCTGAGTAAGCTTGCCGATATCAGCGATCTGAACCACGTGATTGCATATGTGCCGCGCTATCATTTGTTCCTTGATCCAACCTCGGGTTTTGCGATGCCGGGGGAATTGCCGATCGGCGATATTGATCGACCGGTGATTTTGGCGAGTGCTCAATCGAGCCTGGCGCGCACACCATCGAGCCCCGGCGCGGTGATGCAGAATACGGTCGAGACGATTGGCCGATCCGGCACGCTGCATGGCTCGGCTGTGATTAAGCTCGCAGGGTCGAATGATTGGATGATCCGCGATTTGATCGATCATGTGCCGGGGGCTGCGCGCCCGCGATTGGTGCAGGTGCTGCTGGCGCAGGAAGGGTTGGTGGGATCGGGGGATTTCACCGCGCCGCGCCCAAGTGATTTGGCGACACCGTTTATTGTCAAGGCGGATTGGTCGGCGCGGCATTATTTCGAGCCGGGTCATGTGGTGACGTTGCGGTTGGAGAAAGGGTTTGCGATGTCGAGGCCGGGCCAGTATCTCGCGACGTTTGCGCGGCCCAGCAAGGAATTTCCGGTCTTGCGGATTGTGGGCCGGATTGAGCATACGACCAGTCTGACTTTGCCGAAGGGATATAAAATTCTGGCGGCGCCGAGCAGCAAAACGATTACCACGGATGCCGGGCGGTTTGAGCAGGTGGTGACGATCAAGCAGGGTGTGCTGCGCGAACGGCAGGATTTGGTGCTGAACCGGGATTGGTATCCGCCGCGTGATTATGCGGCGTTGCGGCATTTATTTACGGCGGCGTATCGGCTTGATCGGGAGCAGATTGTGTTGCAGCGGGTGGCGGCACGATCCTGATTGGGGGGGCGTGCGATGACGATTTCGAAGGAGCAGGTTTTTCGGTATTTGGCGTTGGCGCTGTTTATGTCATTTTCGCTGGCGTTCATCGGCGTTGTTTCAATCGCGCATTATATGCAATTTGCCCGACATTCATATTTGTTTGGCTTGTTATCGAAATTCGATGTTTCGGCGGTGGTGTTGACGGTTATGGCGGCGATATTGGAGGAGTTGGGCTTTCGGGGATTTTTCACCCGCAACAAATATCTGTTCGTCGCCAGCCTGTCGATGTTTTTGACCTATGTCGAAGGAAGTCTGTATTACCGCTTCATCACCAATTCTCATCTCGCTCACACGCCGATTGCGCTGATTTTGAGCTATGAGCATGTGATCTATTTTCTCCCCGAGAATTTATTGTTGATGTCGTTGCTCGTGTTCAAATTCAAGTTTGATCTTTCGGGATTTGTAATGCGGGATAAAGGTTATTTTATTTTGGCCTCGAGCGTCGTTTTTGCTTTGGAACATACGACAAATTTATGGGCGGCGGCGGTGCCATGGTATTTTCCGCTGGTGTTGGTGTTGCCGCAGTTTTTCTTCGGGCTGCTGATGTGTCGGGTTCGGCTGCGATATAATCTGCGATCAAGCATGATCCTGCATTTTTGCTATGATTTTTCGCTGCTGGTGCTCGACGCCGTGGTCAAATCGACGGGCCTTAATCCGGTTGTTCATGTTGGCTTGGCGGTGATTGCGGTGTCGGTGATGTGCATGTTTTATTTTTGCGGGTTTTTCTTTGCGGTTGCGCTTGTGAAACGATCAGTCGGGGAGCGGCGCGGGCGGGTGGTGGCGGTGGCGTAGGTTGGGGGTGCCAAGGCGGCGAACTGGCTTGACGCGGCGGTGGGGAATGGGAGATTGCGGGCGGCGGGATCGGGAGCGATCCTATTGATTGCCCGTGGGCTTTTGGTGTTGATGGGATCTGATGTCGTGCGTCGAGGTCAGGAGTGAGAATCGAACGATGGATCAGATTGCGCCCGAAAGACGATTTGCGGATCTTGTTGAGTTTCCCGACCCTGGATTATTGCCCCCTTTGGATCGCGACGGGGTTGATGAGGGCCAGCTGACCGACGAGCAGCGTGCATGGCGGCGCGACGGGGTGGTGATCAAGCGCGGTTTCATTCCCGATGCGGTGCTCGATCCCTATATCGCGCGGCGTGAGGCGTATCGGCGACCGGGGCATGATAATAATCTGCTCGGCTGGCCTTACGGCCATTGCTTTGTCAAAATCCCGGAATTGCGCGATGTTGCCCTTTATCCGCCCCTGATGG
>JAJZEG010000028.1 GCA_021828605.1 Pseudomonadota bacterium
AGGAAATCCTCGCCCTCGCCGCCAATCATTTCGACATCACCGTGTTCGGCGGCGAAGCCCAACCGAATTACGACCGGATCATGCTTTCACCCCTGCTCGCCGGTGACAAAACATTCGCCGACATCGTGCTCAATGATTATGATTGGTACGCCCGCAACCAGATCCGCCTGATCACCGGCGAGCATGTCGATTGGATTGATCGCAAACAAAAATTGGTGCAAGGCGCCAAAGGCACCACCATCCCCTATGATTTCCTGCTGATGGCCACTGGCTCGACCCCGTTCGTGCTGCCAATCCCCGGCGCCGAAAAACAAGGCGTGCTCACCTTCCGCACCGTCGATGATGTCGATGACATGCTGCGCGTGGTGCGGCGAGGCACCAAGGCGGTGGTGATCGGCGGTGGTCTGCTCGGCCTCGAAGCCGCCCACGGGCTCAATCTGCGCGGCGCCGATGTCACCATCATCCATCTGATGCCCACCTTGATGGAACGCCAGCTCGATGCCTCCGCCGCCCATCTGCTCGAACGCTCGCTCGCCGCGCGCGGCATGACCATCCTCACCGCGACCGAAACCGCCAGCTTCGAGGGCGATCAATCGGTGCGCGCCGTGCGTCTGAAGGATGGCCGCGAAATCCAAGCCGATCTGGTGGTGATGGCGGTTGGCATCCGGCCCAATGCGGGTCTCGCCCGCGCCATCGGCCTGACCTGCAATCGCGGCGTCGTGGTCGATGATTATTTGCGCAGCTCCGACACCGCCATTTTCGCCATCGGTGAATGCGTCGAGCATGACGGCCAGGTGTTCGGCCTGGTCGCCCCGATCTGGGAAATGGCGAAAATCGCCGCCCGCACCCTGCTCGGCCAGCCCGGCCCCGGCTTCACCCCGGTCGCCAGCGTCACCCGCCTGAAAGTCTCGGGCATCGAAATGGCCTCGGCGGGTGCCTTCATGGGCGATAACAGCACCGATGATATTTTACTCCGCGACGCCGCACGCGGCATTTATAAACGCCTGGTCCTGCGCGATAATCACATTGTCGGCCTGGTCTGTATCGGCGATGCCAGCGACAGCGCCTGGCATTTCCAACTGCTCAAAGACCAGACCGATATTACGTCCCTGCGCGACACGCTGATTTTCGGCCCGGTCATCGAGCAGGGCGACGACCCCGACGCCACCCTGCTCGCTTTGCCCGATAGTGCCGAAATCTGCGGCTGCAACGGCGTGTGCAAAGGCAAAATCACCAGCGCCATCGCCGAATTTTCCCTCAGCACGCTTGATGCGGTGCGCGCCAAAACCAAGGCTTCGGCCTCCTGCGGCTCCTGCACACCACAAGTCGAAGGCTTGCTGCGCGCGACCCTCGGGGCCGATTACGCGCCGGTTCAGGTCAAGCCGCTGTGCAAATGCACATCCCTCTCGCACAGCGAAGTCCGTCGCCGGATCACTGGCGGCACCTTGCAATCCATTCCCGCCGTGATGCAGGCGCTCGAATGGCGCACCCCGGATGGCTGTGCCTCGTGCCGCCCGGCTTTGAATTACTACCTCATCTGCGCTTGGCCCGCGACCTATATCGATGATGCGCAATCGCGCTTCGTCAATGAACGGATGCACGCCAACATCCAAAAAGACGGCACCTATTCGGTGGTGCCGCGCATGTGGGGTGGGCTGACCAGTGCGCGCGAACTGCGTGCCATCGCCGATGTCGTCGATAAGTTCGCGATCCCCGAGGTTAAAATCACCGGCGGCCAGCGCATTGATTTGCTCGGCGTCAAACGCGAACATCTCACCGCGGTCTGGGCGGATCTAGGCGCCGCAGGCATGGTCTCCGGCCACGCCTATGGCAAGGCGCTGCGCACGGTGAAAACCTGCGTCGGCTCGGAATGGTGCCGGTTTGGCACCCAAAACTCCACCGCCATGGGCGTGGCCCTCGAACGCATGTCCTGGGGCTCCTGGACCCCGCATAAGTTCAAAATGGCGGTCTCCGGCTGTCCGCGAAATTGCGCCGAATCGACCATCAAGGATTTCGGCGTCATCGCCACCGAAGCCGGTTGGGATTTGCTGATCGGCGGCAATGGCGGGATCAAATTGCGCGGCACCGATTTGCTGTGCAAGGTCACCAGCGACGCCGAAGTCTTTGAATATTGCGCGGCCTTCATGCAGTTCTACCGCGAAGACGCGCATTATCTCGAACGCACCGCCCCCTGGATCGAACGGGTCGGTATGGAGGCGATCCGCGCCGCCCTCGTCACCGATGCCGAAGGCCGCGCCGCCCTCGCCGCACGCTTTCACCACGCGCAAAAATTCGCCCAGTTCGATCCGTGGGCCAACCCCGAACCCAACCAAAACCCCGACCAAAACCCCAACCAAAACCAACAACAATCCCAATATACACACATCGCGGAGCTGGTCTGATGGATGGCATGATGATCGAGCAAAACTTCACCGATATTGCAGCCCTGGCGGACATCCCGCGCCAGGGTGCCCGCACCCTGACCACCAAGCACGGCACCATCGCGGTGTTTCGCACGCTCGATGACCAGGTGTTCGCCCTGCGCGATTCCTGCCCGCATCGCGCAGGCCCGATCAGCCAGGGCATTATCCATGGCCATGGCGTCACCTGCCCGCTGCATGGCTGGGTGATCTCGCTCGAATCCGGCGCTGCCGAGGGTGAGGCCGCCCCCTGCATCGCGCGGTTTCGCACGCGCATCGAGCAAAGCCGGGTGCTGATCGACCTCACCGGACCCATCGCGCTTTTATGAACACCACCTGCCCCTATTGCGGGGTCGGCTGCGGCCTCATCGCGGGCCTGGATGGTTTGCGCGGGGATCCAACCCACCCGGCCAATGCCGGACGCCTTTGCGTCAAAGGCAAAAACCTCGCGCAAACCTTGGATGATCGCGAGCGGCTGATCACCCCCACCCTCGCCGGTCGCCCGGTCGGCTGGTCCGAAGCACTCGATGCAGCGGCCCGCCATTTTTCCTCCGCCATCACCGAGCACGGGCCGGATTCGGTCGCCTTTTACGTCTCTGGCCAGTTCCTAACCGAGGATTATTACGTCGCGAACAAACTGATGAAAGGCTTCATCGGCAGCGGCAATATCGACACCAATTCCCGCCTCTGTATGGCCTCACCGGTCGCGGCCCATCAGCGCGCCTTCGGCGATGATCTGGTCCCCGGCATCTATGCCGATTTCGAGGAAGCCGGCCTGATTTTATTCGTCGGCTCGAACGCCGCCTGGTGCCATCCGGTCTTGTTTCAACGCGCCCTGCAAGCCCGCGAGCAGCGCGGCAGCACCATCGTGGTGATCGACCCGCGCCGCACCGCCACCGCCGATCTCGCCGATTGGCATATTCCCATCGAACCCAACGGCGACCTCGCTCTGTTCCTCGCTCTGCTCGATGATTGCGCGCAGCATGACGCGCTCGATGCTGATTTCATCAACACCCATACCGAACATTTCAGCGCCACCCTCGCCGCCGCCCGGAACGCGCAGCCGGGCATCGATCCGGCATCGTTTGCCCGCCTCGCCGCCCTGGTGCGCCGCACACCGCGTATGGTCACCGCCTTTTCTCAAGGGGTCAACCAATCAACCCAAGCGACCGACAGTATTAACGCGATTATTAATCTGCATCTTGCCACCGGCCGGATCGGCAAGCCCGGCACTGGCCCGTTCTCCCTCACCGGCCAACCCAACGCCATGGGCGGGCGCGATGTCGGCGGCCTCGCCACCCAACTCGCCGCCCATTTGCTGTTTGACAATCCAACCCAGCATGATCTGCTGCGTCGTTTCTGGTCCGCCCCCAATCTCGCGACCAAGCCCGGCCTGAAAGCCGTCGATTTGTTCGAAGCGGTGCATGACGGCAAAATCAAAGCCTTATGGATTGCTGGCACCAACCCCGCTGAATCCCTGCCGCGCAGCCTGCATGTGCGCGCCGCCCTTGAGCGCTGCCCCGCCGTCATTGTCGCCGATTGCTGGCCCACCGCCACCACGGCGCGCGCCAGCATCGTGCTCCCTGCTGCGGGCTGGTCGGAAAAAGACGGCACCGTCACCAATTCCGAGCGGGTGATTTCCCGCCAGCGCGCGTTTCGCGTCGCCCCCGGCCTCGCCAAACCCGATTGGTGGATGTTCACCGAACTCGCCAAACGTCTGGGCCATGGCAGCGCCTTCACCTACCCCAATCCCGCCGCGATTTTTCGCGAACATGCCGCTTTATCGGCCTTCGAGAATCAGGGTGATCGCCCCTTCAACCTCGCCCCGCTCGATCGCCTGTCGGACGAGGACTATGACGCGATCCGCCCCTGCCGCTGGCCGCTCACCCCAACCGATGGCCGCCTGTTCACCGATGGGCACTTCCCCACCCCATCCGGCAAAGCCCGCTTCGTCCCGCTCAGCCCGCCCGCGCCAGCTGCATCCCGCCTCGGTTTTACCCTCAATACTGGTCGCCTACGCGATCAATGGCACAGCATGACCCGCACCGGGCGCGTGGCCGAACTTATGGCGCACCAGCCTGCCGCCCGCCTCGATATCGCCCCCGCCGATGCCGCACAACTGGGCATCACCAATAATGATCTGCTCACTTTGCACAGCGCGGAGGGAAAACTCACGCTGCCGGTCAGCATCGATCCCGGTCAGCGCCCCGGCAGCCTGTTCGCGGCGATTCACTGGACCGCGCAGCAGGGCAGCGGCGGCAGCATCAACCGCCTCACCAGCGCCGCGCGCGATCCGCATTCTGGTGAACCCGCCTTCAAACATACCGAAATTACTCTCGAGCCCACCCGCATTGCCTGGCACGGCATCGCCCTGATGCGCGCCGCCTTGATGCGCACCGGTCATCGCCCGCCTATTTCCGAAACCGACCCCATCCTCTGGTCGGCAACCCCCTGCGCCGCCGCCCTCACCTTGGTCAGTCTCACCGGCCTGGAGCCCTTACCCGCCAGCCTGTCCAGCCGCGCTTTGCTTAATCGTCTGTTTGCCCTGCGCGATGATGCCGAGTTGATCGACTATGCCGATGCCAAACGCGGCCTGTACCGTATCGCGGTGCGCGCGCAGCACAGGCTGGAGTTGCTGCTCCATATCGCCCCGCCGAACGTGGCCTTGCCGCCCATCGCGGCGCTCGAAGCCCAGTTCAACCAGGTAACCCAGCCCAATGGCCAGCCCAATGCCCAGCCCAACGCCCAGCCCACTGCCCGGAGCTTGTTGCTGGGCCAACCCAACTTGGCCCGCCCGCACGGGCGCATCATTTGTGTCTGCCACCAACTCACCGAGCCGAGCCTGCGCGCCGCCATCGCCACCGCCAAGTTGCGCAGCATCGCCGAGATCGGCGCCGCCACCAAAGCGGGCACCGGCTGCGGCTCCTGCGTCGCCGACCTGAAAGGATTATTGCACCATGACCCCATCGCCGCTGAATAGCCCGCCTCTGGCCCGTGTCATTCTCGCGGGCGCCGGGCCGGGCGACCCTGACTTGCTCACCCGCAAAGCCCTGCGCGCGCTCGACGGGGCAGAGGTCATTCTGCATGACGTGCTGGTCGATCAGCGCATCCTCGCCGAAGCCCCGCACGCTGTGTTGATCAATGTTGGCAAACGCTGTGGCCGCCACGCGATGAGCCAGCCGGAAATCTGCGCGCTGCTGGTCGAATATGGTAAAACCGGCGCGCGCGTGCTGCGCCTGAAAGGCGGCGATCCGATGATTTTTGGCCGCGCCAATGAGGAAATCGCCGCCTTGCGCGCAGCAAACATCGCCTTCGACATCATCCCCGGCATCACCGCCGCCTCCGCCGCCGCCGCCTCGCTCCACCTCTCCCTCACCGCGCGCGGCCAGGCAAGCAGCGTCACGCTCATCACCGGTCATGGCAGCGATGGCACACTCCCCAAACAGGATTGGCACGCTCTCGCCCGTCTTGGCGGCACCCTCGCTTTTTACATGGGAACTCGCCACGCCGCAGCGATCGCGGATCGCCTGATCGAAGCCGGACTCGCCCCATCCACCCCCAGCATCCTGATCACCAATATCAGCCGCCCCGATCAAACCAGCCGCCCCACCGACCTGATCAACCTCGCCGACGGGCTAGCCGCCCAAAATCTCACCGCCCCCGCTTTGATCCTGATCGGCTCCGCCCTATCATCCCGCCCAGACGAGTGCGCCGCCCTGGCCAACGCCCGCGCCGCGCCCGGCTAAATCGTAAAGCGGGATGATATAATGACCATGACAATGCGCTTTGAGCCCGTGATCGAGGCACTACCCCCAGCCTTTGACGATCTGCGCCTTGAAGCAACTGCCGAAGGCTACCGGTTCATCGAGCGCCTCGCCACGGATTGGCAGGCAGGGACAATGCGATTTATTGGCGAGGGCGAAAAACTGCTCTGCGCATTCGTGGACAACATCCCGGCGGGCCTCGGCGGCCTGACGCTCGACCCGGACTTGCCGGGCGCCCTGCGCATGCGCCGCTTTTACGTGCGCCGCCCGTTCCGCCAGCGGGGCATCGGGCGAATGCTAGAGCGCGTCAGATTGACGCAGTCGCGCCAATCTGACGCGCTCTAGCTTTGTTTGCGAGGCTGAGCAACGCTTTTCATTGCCGCGCATTATGCGCGTCAATTCCAAACGATCAGGCTCTAGTCGATAAACTCCTCGAATCGCCCCGGCGGATGAATAAAATGGTTGTCGTCAATGCCGGTGACGGGTCCGCCGGATTCTGGGAAGCTCTCGGTTTCGCGCCAGACCCGCATGACGGGCATAGTCATGTTTTCGCTCCACGCATTGGTTGATCCGCCAACGGCTAACGCCAGTCTGACAAGCAAATACCAGAGGCCGACGCCTACAGCGCCGCCTCAACCCGCCGCACCGCCGCCAGCGGCGCCGTCGCGCGCCCGACCACGCGCCCACCAATCACCGCGAGCCAATCGCCATCCTCGAGCGGGCAGGGCAGGAGCCTGATCAATTTCTGCTCGGTATCCAGCGCCACCGCACGAAACACCCCGCGCTTGGTGTAAATCGGACCCTCCAAATGAATGACGCGGGCAATCGGATTGCCCGCGTCATCCAACCCGAGCCATTCGCGTGCGCGCGGCCCGGTCATCGTTTCAATCGTCTCGCGGCCACGCGCCCAGCGAAGCCGCATCCGATCAGCCTTGCCGTGTCCGGCGCGCCATTACGCGCTCTTGGCCATGATCTCATCAGCAATATTGCGCGGCACCGGCTCGTAATGATGGAACTGCATGGTGAACGAGGCGCGGCCTTTGGTCATGCTGCGCAAATGGGAAATATAGCCAAACATTTCCTTCAGCGGCACCAAAGCGCGCACGGTCACCGTGCTGCCGGCACTTTCCTGGTTCTGAATCATGCCCCGGCGGCGGTTCAAATCGCCGACCACATCGCCCACATGATCCTGTGGTGTGGTGATTTCCACATCCATAATCGGCTCCAGAATGATCGGGTTCGCCTTTTTCATCCCCTCGCGGAAACAAGCCTTCGCCGCAATTTCAAACGCCAGCGCGCTGGAATCGACGTCATGATACTTGCCGTCAACCAGCGTATATTTGAAATCGACCGTCTGGAACCCAGCCAGCACGCCGGTATCGGCCTGTACCCGAATGCCTTTTTCCACCGCCGGAATAAATTCGCGCGGCACCGTGCCACCAACAACCTTGTTCTCAAACACCACGCCCTGGTTACGCTCCAGCGGTTCGAAAATAATCTTGACCTCGGCATACTGGCCCGAACCGCCCGACTGCTTCTTGTGGGTATAGGTCTCGGTATGGCTGCGCGCGATGGTTTCGCGATACGCCACCTGCGGCGCACCAATATTCGCCTCAACGCCATATTCGCGCTTTAGCCGGTCGATGATGATTTCCAGATGCAACTCACCCATGCCCGACAAAATCGTCTGGCCGGTTTCCTGATCGGTTTTCAGCCGCAAGGACGGGTCTTCACCCGCCAATTTTTGCAGCGCCAACGTCATTTTCTCGACCGAATCCTTGGTTTTCGGCTCAACCGAAATATCGATCACCGGCACCGGGAACGCCATGCGCTCCAGCACCACCGGGTCTTCGCTCGCCGCCAAGGTATCGCCGGTCCCCGTATCTTTGAGCCCAACAAACGCCGCAATATCGCCCGCGACAACTTCCTTAACTTCTTCGCGCTTATCGGCATGCATTTGGAACATCCGGCCAATGCGCTCTTTATGCCCTTTGGTGGTGTTGAGCACCGAATCGCCGGATTTCAGCGTGCCAGCATAAACCCGCACAAAGGTCAGCGTGCCGTATTTGTCATTGATAATCTTGAAAGCGAGTCCGGCAAACGGCTTGCTCGGATCAGCTTTGATCCGCCGCTGATGTTCGCCCTCTTCCTCGCCTTCCTCAACCGCAACCTTGATCCCCGGAACGTCAACCGGGCTCGGCAAATAATCCAGCACCGAGTCAAGCAAAGGCTGCACGCCCTTATTTTTGAACGCTGTGCCGCACAAAACCGGACGGAACGCGCCGGAAATCGTGCCGGTCTTGATCGCGCGCTTCAGCGTTTCCACCGAAACATCGCCCTTGTCGAAATATTCTTCCATGCCCGCATCATCAACGGCGAGCGCGGTGTCGAGCAAGGTTTGGCGATGTTCCTTCGCCTTCTCCAGCAAATCGGCGGGAATCGGCTCATCATGGAACTTGGCGCCCAATTCGCCGCCTTCCCAAATAATCGCCTTCATCTCAACCAAATCCACCACGCCGATAAACTTGTCTTCGATCCCAATCGGCAGTTGCAGCGGCAACGCGATGATATCAAGCTTCTCTTTCAACGTATCAAACGCCCGGTAAAAATCCGCCCCGGTGCGATCAAGCTTGTTGATGAAAATAACCCGCGGCACATTATACCGATCGGCCAACCGCCAGTTGGTTTCCGATTGCGGCTGCACGCCGGCCACACCCTCGATAATGAAAATCGCGCCATCCAGCACCCGCAAGCTGCGATTAACC
>JAJZEG010000276.1 GCA_021828605.1 Pseudomonadota bacterium
GCACCCGCCAGCAGCCCGGCGGTATCCGCCGCATACAGCATGCGCGCGATGCCGATATTGGCAATCGCCCCCAAGCCGCAGACCAGCAAAAACACCAGCAACCCCCGCCAATAACGCGGCCCGCGCAGCCGCATGATCCGGTAGGTCAGCCGGTTATTCAGCTCGAAATTGACCATCATCGCGGCCAGCGTGCCAATGGTTTGGGCTGTGAAAAAATCGAGTCCGCCAGCGCGCAGCGACACCATCACTGCCAGATTAATAATAATGCCGAATCCGCCGACCAGCGCAAACGCCAGAAACCGCAACGGCACAGCGCCGCCGAGGGTTTTATCGATCATCAGCCCGGCAAATTGCGCGAGCACCAGCGCATCGAGCTTGCTCTCGCCCGCCACCCGTGGCCGGAACCGATACGGGATTTCCACGATGCGCAAGCGCCCCTGCGCCGCCAGCACCACATCGAGCAAAATCTTGAAGCCTTGCCCGGTCAGCGCGGGCGCCAGGCTGGCGAAAAGGGCCCGCTTCATCATGAAAAAGCCGCTCATCGGATCGCTCAGCGTGGTGCCCGACAGCCTCTGCGCCAGCCGGGTGCCGGTGCGCGACAGCCAGGTGCGAAACGGCGACGCCAGACCGGTCGCATCGCCGCCCGCGACATGACGGCTGCCCACCGCCAAATCCGCACCCGCGCGCAAGGCCGCGAGCATCGCCGGCAAGGCCGCCTCATCATGCTGCAAATCGCCGTCAATCACCGCGACGAAGGCGGCTGAGGTGGCCAGCGCGCCCTCGATCACCGCCGACGATAGACCGCGCCGTCCGACCCGTTGCAGGCAGCGCACCCGATGATCGCGCGCGGCAATCGTGCGGGCGGCGGCGGCGGTGCCATCCGGGCTGTTATCATCGACAAAAATAATCTCGAAATCGATGCCGCTCAGCGCCGCATCGAGCCGCGCCACCATCGGCGCGACATTCGGCACCTCATTATAGCACGGCACGATCACCGCGAGCGTTGGCCAATGGGCCGGACCCGCGATGATCGAATTTGGCGTGTCGCTCACGCGTCCAGAGCAGCCAGCACGGCCTCGGCACTCGACACATCAAACCCGCCCGCCTCTTCGACCGCCAAAAACGTGACCACGCCATCGCGCGCGACCAAGGCAAAACGCTGGCTGCGCACGCCAAGCCCACGGGCGGTCAAATCGAATTCGAGTCCCAGCGCCTTGGTGAAATCGCCCGATCCATCGGCCAGCATGGTCACCTTGCCCGCGCTGTTTTGCGTCTTTTGCCACGCATCGAGCACGAACACGTCATTCACCGCCAAACAGGCAATCGCCTCGACGCCCTTGGCGCGCAACGCCTCGGCCTGATCGAGGAAACCCGGCAAATGCCGCGCACTGCATGTCGGGGTGAAAGCGCCGGGAACCGCGAATAAGGCCACGGTTTTGCCGGCAAAAAACGCACCGGTGTCGATTTGCTCAGGCCCATGGGCACCCGGCGTCATCAAGGGCAGCGTGGGCAGCGTGTCTCCAACCTTAATCATTGAAAATCCTTCATGTTTGAGTGTCGCGGTGGTTCGCTCGGTCCGGCGACGATGTCCTGCGCTGTTCCTTACAGCGTCACGCTGTGATGGTGAAGCAGGGGCAGATGCCCAAAGCGGGTGCTTGCGTTGATCCGCGATATTGTGAACATTCAATTTATGATCAGCCCACCCGACCGCCCCACCCGCACCAGCAAACGCGCCAAGCCCCGTCTGGCGTTGCGCCCGGCCTTGCGCCCGGCCTTGCGCCCGCGCGCGGGCAGTGGCGATGACGGTGCCGATGACAGCGTGCATGACGGGTCGAATCAGGCCGCCAAATCCGCAGGCAAAATGGGCGTAGGCAAAATGGGCGCACGCAAAATGGGCGCCGCTGGACGCCGCACCCAGCCCGATGATCGCGTGGCCGGGCAGCTCCTGATCGCGATGCCCAGCATGACCGATCCGCGCTTCGCCCAGACGGTGATTTATATTTGCGCCCATAATAATGACGGCGCGATGGGCCTGGTGTTGAACCGACCTTTGGCCGAGCCGCGTTTCGCCGATTTAATCGGCCAGCTCGATATCACCGCACCGTCCCCGCCGCCGATCCGCATTTGTGCGGGCGGGCCGGTCGAGCCGACCCGGGGCTTTGTGCTGCATTCCCCCGACTGGCAAGGCGATGACACGTTGCGCATCGATGAAGCGAGCGCCTTGAGCACCAGTATCGACGTGCTGCGCGCTTTGGCTGCGGGCGCGGGCCCGACGCAATCGATCCTGGCTCTGGGCTATGCCGGTTGGGGCAGCGGGCAATTGGATGCCGAATTGCACCGCGATAGCTGGTTGGTCGCCCCGGCCACCAGCGCGATCCTGTTTGATGCGCAATTTGATACCAAATGGCGTCGCGCTTTGGGCCAGATTAACATCGACCCCGCCGCCCTCTCCAGCCAGAGTGGGCGCGCTTAAAATAAGGTCAGGAATCCGATAACCGCCGCTGCATAATCACCACATCGAGCCAGCGGCCAAATTTGAACCCAACATCGCGCAAATGCCCGACGCGCTGAAAGCCCAGGCTCGCATGCATGCCAATCGAGCCGATATTGTCCGCATCGCCAATCAAAGCGAGCATTTGGCGAAATCCCGCCGCTTTTGCCGCCTCCAGCAGCTCCGCCACCAATAATTTGCCCACCCCCTGGCCGCGCACATCCTCGCGCACATAAACACTATCCTCAGCGGCAAACCGGTATGCCGCGCGCTGCCGATACCGATCAAAATAGGCGAAACCCAGCACCCCGGTTGCATCGAGCGCCACCACCCAACCCCGCTTGGCGTCAATAATCGCCTGATAACGCGCGGTGATCGCTTCGAGCGAGGGCGGGATTTCCTCGAAAGTTCCGGTGCCCTCGAGCACGTGATGCGCGTAAATCGCCTGACATGCAGGCAAATCAGCCACGGTGGCAGGGCGAATTTCCATAAAAGCAACTCCAATGCGGTTTTGGATGGGCAGCGCAGCGATCTCGTGCGATAACACCCAATCTTAACCTATTGCGTGTATCAGATCACGGTGATCTCTTGCCAAGTGGCGCTTTTTTCTGCTTATGGGGCGAGAATAACGGCTGATTAGGGTAGAAGTTCTTGATTTATTTGATCAATGTAGCAGCGCGTGAAAAAAGGTCGGACCTCGGATGAACGATTCTGTCGATAACGCGGCGTCGCAGCGACCCAGCGAGCCCGAACAGCATGTGCGTATCGTCGCGGTGCAATCGGTCGCCAAGTTTCACGGCGTCACATTGGATGTGGACGAATTGCGCAAGGAGCCGACCGGTGGCGCGCCGTCATCGCCGCATCTGGTCGATTGGGCGCGCGAAAGCGGGCTATGGGCGCGCGCGATTCAAATGAATTTTCGCCAATTACTCAAGGTGGAAACCAACGCGCCGGTTATTTTGCTGCTCAATGATGGCGGCGCCGCCTTGATGGTTGCGCAGGACCGCGAGCGGGGCGTGGTGTTTGTGCGCGATCCGCGCGCGCCGTTCAGCGCCGCACCGATGCCGGTCGATGAATTGCAAATGCGCCAGGTCTGGGACGGCACCACCTTGCTGATCCGCGCCGAACGCTCGGGCGAAACGGTCGAGCCGGTGTTTAATTTCGGCCTGCTGATCCGCATGGTGATGCTGGAAAATAAAATCCTGCGCGATGTGGCGCTCAGCTCGATCACTTTGACCATTCTGCAAGTGCTGCCGATTTTGATGATCATGGTGGTGCTCAACACCGTGATCGTGTTCCACAGCATTAACACCTTGATATTGATCACTTTGGTTTTCGTGGTCGCGATCACCTTCGAGGCGATATTGACCTGGGGCCGACGGCTGATGTTGGTTATTCTCTCCACCCGGATCGATGCGCGACTTAACTTGATGATTTTTGAGCGGCTGATGACCCTGCCGCTCACCTTTTTCGAGCGCAACCGCGCCGGTGAAACCGCCTATAAAATCCAGCAAATCTACCGCGTGCGCGACTTCATTACCGGGCGGTTGCTGTCCACTTTCATCGATATTTTCATGATCGCGCTGATCCTGCCGATCCTGTTTTATTTGAATGCCTTCATGGCCTGGACCGTGCTGATCGCTGCGGCGATCATCGCGCTGATCATCACCGCCTTCCTGCCCGCGATGTTTCGCCTGACCAGCAAAATCATCGAGGCGGAATCGAACAAAGGTGCGGTGATGGTGGAAAGCGTCTATGGGATTCGCACGGTGAAATCCCTCGCTCTGGAGCGGGTGCGCGGCGAATTATGGGATACGCGGGTCGCGGAAACCAGCCGGCTGAACATGCAAATGGGCCTGTTATCGAACTGGCCGGTGGTGTTGTCGCTGCCGTTCGAGCGTTATGCGCAAGGTGGCGTGTTATTGCTGGGCGGCTATATCGCGCTCACCTCGCATAATCCGCTGGCGATTGGCGGGTTGGTTGGGTTCATGTTGCTCGGCGGCCGGGTCGCCGGGCCGCTGGTGTCGTTTGCCCGGTTGATCCAGGACGCGCAGGAAGCGCGGGCCGCCTTCGCGATTGTTGGTCACGTGCTGAACCGACCGACCGAGCGGCGCGCGCTGATGACCGGGCTGCGCCCGCGCTTTGCCGGGGCGATTGAGTTTGACAGCGTGATTTTCCAATATGAAGGCACCAAAACCCCGGCGCTGAACAAAGTGAGCTTCAAAATCCCCGAAGGCACCATGCTCGGTGTGGTCGGGCGCTCGGGTTCGGGTAAATCAACCGTGGCACGGCTGCTGCAAGGCATTAACACCGAATATACCGGCGCGATCAAAATCGATGGCACCGAATTGCGTGAAATCAATTTGCGGCATTTGCGCAAAAGCTTCGGGATTGTGCTGCAGGATAACTTCCTGTTTCGCGGCTCGGTGCGCGATAACATCATTGCCGGACGGCCGGGGCTTGGCTTTGAAGACGCGATCCAGGCCGCGCGCCTCGCCGGGGCTGAGGAGTTTATCGAGCGTTTGCCTTATGGCTATGAAACCTTCATCGAGGAAAACTCGCCGAACCTGTCGGGCGGGCAAAAACAGCGTCTGGCCATCGCCCGCGCTTTGATCGCGGACCCGCGGATTTTGCTGCTCGATGAAGCGACCAGCGCGCTCGATCCGGAAAGTGAAGCGTTGATCAATGCCAATTTGCTGCGCATCGCGCGCAACCGCACCATGGTCATTATTTCGCATCGTCTCGCCTCGCTGATCGATTGCGATCAAATTTTGGTGATGGATGCGGGCGAGGTGATCGATTTGGGCAAGCATGACGAGCTGGTGGAGCGCTGTGCGATTTATCGGCATCTCTGGCTACAACAAAACCGCCACATGACCCCGGAAGGAGGGCGCCATGGACCGACTCCAACTCTGGCTCAAGGCGATTAGTGCGCGCATCGGCGGTAAGCCCGCCGATGCAAATCACGGTGACCGCTCCATGATCGCCAAACCCGCCGTTGGCGATGGGATTGGCGGTGGCGGCACCGCGACCGCTTTGGCGACCGGGGCGCAAATTGGTGAAATTCCGGCAGCGTTGCTGGAATTCCAATCGCCGACGGCGGCTGTCATCGCGACACCGATCCCGCGCAGCTCGCGCTATACCGGCTTGGTGGTCAGCAGTCTGGTCGCCTTGCTGTTGATTATCGCGGCGGTGGTGCGCGTCAGCAAAGTGGTGACCGCACCCGGACGCTTGGTATCGACCGCGCCCACCATGATGATGCAGCCGTTCAACACCTCGATTGTGCAGGCCATTTATGTGCATGAGGGCGAAATCGTGCGCAAAGGCCAGTTGCTGGCCAAGCTGAACCCCACTTATGCGCGGGCCGATTTGACCGCGTTGCATGCGCAGGTGGTCGCCTTGTCCGCCGAACAGGCAAGGCTGGTGGCCGAGGCGAATGGCACGGTGTATGCGCCCCGCAATCCCGGCCCATCGGCGGCGTTGCAGGCAGCGATTTTCGCCAGCCGGCAAGCCGAGCGCACCTACACGATTGAAAATTACAATCAAAAAATCGCTGAACTGCGGATGATTGTCGCGAAAAACGAGGGCGAGGCCGGTTTTTACAAAAAGCGGGTCAATGTTGCGCAGGCGGTGGAAAACATGCGCACCAAACTGCAAAAATTGCAGGTGGGCAGCAAGTTGAATTCGCTGATTGCGCTGAATGATCGGCTATCGGTGTCAAGCTCGCTGGCCGGTTCAATCGCGACCGCCGGGGCGGGCGAGCGCGATTTGGCCGCGCAAATCGCCGAGCGCGATGCCTATAAAAAGAAATGGATGGCCCATGTCTCCGAGCAATTGGCCCAAACCACCAGCAAGCTGGTCACCGCCCAGCAAGATTTGTCGAAAGCCCAATTGCAGGATCAGCTGGTGGTGCTGCGCGCACCGCGTGACGCGGTGGTGTTGACGGTCGCGCATGTCTCGGTTGGTTCGGTGCTGGAAACCGGCCAGAAATTCATCTCTCTGGTGCCAATCGATGCGCCCTTGACGGTTGAAGCGGATGTTAGCGGCACGGAATCGGGTTATTTGCATCCCGGCGATCCGGTCACGATCAAGTTCGATACTTTGAACTCGCTGCGCTATGGTTCGGCCAAAGGGATCATCACCTCGGTGAGTGCGGATAGTTTCAGCCCGGAAACCCCGCCCTCGCAAGGCGGCTCCTCCTTGCCAACCCGCCCGCATAGCCTGTTTTATCGCACGCAAATCTCGCTCGGCGAATTGCTGCTGCACAACACCCCGCCGGGCTTTCGTCTGGTGCCGGGTATGCCGCTGCAAGCCGATATCAAAGTGGGTCGGCGTTCGGTGATCTCGTATTTCGTCACTAAAATCATGCCGGTGGCGACTGATAGTTTGCATGAGCCGTGATCATCAGCGATAGGGGTGTTCGGCGGATCGAGGTGCGATGGCGTTAACTTTGCGGGACCGGCTGGCGGCGCGCACACCCGAGCGCGCGCTCAGCCGTGGCATCGAAGCGGCGGATGCGCGTGATTGGAAACGTGCGACCGCTCTCTTCGCCATCGCCGCCGAAGCGGGCCTGACCGAAGCGCAGTTTCGCATCGGTGATTGCTACATGGCGGGCACCGGCCAGGTGCGTAATTTGCAGGAGGCGGCGCGCTGGTTTCAGCGGGCGGCCAATGCCGGTCATGTCGGCGCGCAATGTCGGCTGGCCAGCCTTTATTTGCACGGGATTGATGGTCAATCCCTGCAAGCGGGCGCTACTTTGTTCGCCAAACCCTCTGCCACCCCAGGGGTAACCGGCGCTGATTTCGATCTGGCCCTCCGCTGGGCCCGCTTGGCCGCCAATGCCGGTTCCGCCGATGCGCAATCGATCATCGGCTATATTTTGGCCAATGGTCCCGAGCAGGTGCAGGACGCGGATGAAGCGCTCCGCCACTATCATTTATCCGCAGCCCAAGGCTGGCCCCAGGGTCATTTGGGCTTGGGCACGCTGTTGATGCGCGGTGCCGACACCGCCGAAAAAACCGTCGCCGCCAAAGAGCAAATCGAACACGCCGCCAAAGCCGATTTACCGGCGGCGCATTATTTATTGGGCGTCATCCACGAACAGGCGGTGGGCACCCTGCCCGATCCGGCGCTGGCTTTGGTGCATTACCGCAAAGCGGCGATTCAGGGGATTCGCAACGCCCAAGCCAAGCTCGGCGCGATGCTGCTCGCCGGCCAAGGCTGCGCGCCCGATCCGATTGAGGGCGAATCCTGGCTGCGCCGCGCCGCCCTCGCCGGCGATCCGGAGGCCGCCGCCCTGGTCGGCGATCTCTATGCCCGTGGCGGCGCCCTGCCGCCCAATTACGCCGAAGCCGCGATCTGGTTTCGCGTGGCCGCGCAAGCGGGCCATCGCAGTGCGGCGCGGGCCTTGGGCATGCTCTATAAAACCGGCGCGGGCGTCGCACGCGACCCGGATGAAGCCGCGCGCTGGCTGGCCCGCGCCGCCGAACAAGGCGATGTGCAAGCCCAGGCCGATTTGGGCAATTTGCTGATCAGCGGCGAGGCGCGCACCGTGGCGCTCGATGGCCTGCCGGTTCATGAATGGTTCGAGCGCGCCGCCTCCTCGGGCGATATGATCGGCGCGTTCAATTTCGGGGTTTGTCTGGCCGAAGGGATCGGCATGCCGCGCGATGATGCGCGCGCGGTGATCTGGCTCAAGCGCGCCGCCGAAAAAATCGTCAACGCCCAATATTGGTATGGCCGAATGCTGCTCGATGGGCGCGGCATCGAGGCCGATCCGGTCGCCGCCGCCGACTGGATCGGCCGCGCCGCCGATGCGGGCATGGTCGAGGCGCTGGTGACGCTGGCCGATATGAAATTGCACGGGCGCGGTGGCCCGCGCGATCACCAGGGTGCGGCACGCTTGTTCCTGCGCGCCACCGAATCCGGCCATGCCGGAGCGATGTTCGCGCTCGGCGCTCTCTATGGCGGCGGGCATGATGTTGAAACCGACCGCGCCGTCGCCTTTGGCTGGTTCCAGCGCGCCGCCGAGGCCAATCACCCGATCGCGCAAATGATGCTCGGGCGTTACCTCGCACGTGGCCTCGCCGGACCCGCCGACCCGATTACCGCCCGGCTATGGTTCAAACGCGCGATTGCGCAAGGCATTACCGAGGCCAAAGCCGATCTGGCTGAATTGGACGCGCCCAAACATCAAGGCCCGCCGCAGGATTCCGCCTCGCATCGCGCCGCTGGCGATTAGAGCGCGGTATGTTCAGCTTGACGCAAGCGCGCCAATCTGACCGCACTCTCACTTTATGGTGCGAGGCTGATTCACGCTTTTCATTGCCGCGCGTGGCGCGTCAATTCCAAACGATCAGGCTTGTCTTATGAATATTCCGCCGATTGAGCGATAATGGTTCACCGTCAGCGGGGGACCACCCGCTGACGGTGAAGGGGTCGGATCGGGATCAG
>JAJZEG010000243.1 GCA_021828605.1 Pseudomonadota bacterium
CCAATCGGGCCACCGCCTCGCGGTCGCCGACATCGGCGGGTGTCACATGCAGCGCCAGCAAATGACCGAGCGTATCGACGGCGAGGTGGACCTTCGACCCGCGCTTGCGTTTAGCGCCATCATAGCCAGCACGCTGGCCGCTCTCCGGTGTCGAACGCAGCGTGCGGCTGTCGATCACCGCAGCACTCGGCTCCTCCTTGCGGCCCGCCGCCACACGCAGCAGAGCGCGCAGATCTTGAGCCAGGGTCTCGAAGCATCCCGCCGCCAGCCAGCGCTGCGACTGTTGGTAGACCGCAGACCAGGGCGGAAAATCATTCGGCATCGCGCGCCAGGCAATCCCGTAGCGGATCACGTAGCGCAGCGCGTTGAACAACTCCCGCAGCGAATGCTCCCGCTGCGGAGCGTTCTCGGTCATCAACGTGAGGTACGGGACAACCAGCGACCATTCGTCATCACTGACGTCAGACGGATACGGCTTGCGGCGGACCAGGGTGTGAGAGCACATCCAACTCCATTAGACCGCCACTCCGTCCAAGTACATAACACCCTCTAGGAGAAACTGGGTAGCCCGCCATCGTCAAAGCCTTTGCGGCGTCGGGGCGCTTGAGCCGTGCATTCGGGTCAGTCGGTATCATCGTCACTTTCCTGTGTTTGTTCGATATACCTCCTCTAATTACAAATCTTACCCCGAAAAAATCAAATTGATGCCTGAAACCTATCCAGCGGCTCCGGCTGCGCGCCACCCATTAACGACTGAATTTCGTTTGCAATCGTATCCGCCGCGGCGAGCAACGCAGCGTCGGCGAAATGCATATACCGGCCCGTGACCGAGTGGCCTTTGTGCCCCACCAGCACGCCGATTGTCGGCTCGGACAAGCCGAGGTCGGCGCCGAGCGAGACGAACGAATGCCGAAATACATTCGGCGTGACGTCGCGCGGAACGCCTCCGCTCGCAAGAATTTTCCGGACAAATTTTTTAAAGCCGGACATGATCCCATTTCCGCGCGAAGCGGAAAAGACAAGCCCATCCGCATTTGTGCGTGGGAGACGGCAAAGGATCTCGCACGCGGCGGTCGAAAGCGACCGCATCGATTCGCCGGTCTTGGTGTCCGGGAGCAGCGCAGTCCGCCGGATGAGATCGACTTCGTTCCAACGGAGAGACAATGCCTCGCCGGAGCGCCACCCGGTCATGAGAAGAAACTCTAGGCAATCGATCGCCGGTGGCCAGATGTCGGCTACTTTGCTGAGGTGGAGGCCGTTGCGAACGAACGCGTACTCCTCGTGCGCTAGGCGCCGCTTTCGTTTGCCTTCAGCAAATTTACGAACCCGGTGTGCGGGATTGTCATCGCGAAACTTCTGGTCGATGGCGTAACTGAAAATCGCTCCCGCAAGTCCAACAGTGCGTGTTGCCGTCCCGCGGCCGCCCGTGACTCTCGATATACCTCGAGGCCGAGTCCTAGTCTGGCAAGCCGTCTTTCCCTCAGCAATCGCATGCATCATCTGCTCGATATCGCGTTTCGTTACGGCGCGGACGGCGAGTTGGCCAATGAGCGGAATGATGTGACCATGGATGCGCCCACGGTCTGAGACAAGCGTTAACGGTTTCTTAGGCCTACCGCCTCTGACAAGGATTTTTCCCGCCTCGGCATCCGCGAGGTATTGTTCGCAAAGCGCCTTTACCGTAATGGCCGCCCGCAATGCCCGTTTGTCGGCGGCAGGATCCGCTCCTGTGACGATCTCGCCCAGTAGCCGCACAGCTTCGGCACGCGCGGTGTCAGGTGTCCATGGCGCGCCGTGTCGGCCGATCGTATGCCACCTCTGACGGCCTTCGACCGTGCGAAACTTCAGGATATATGCCACTGCAGAGCCCTGGCACCGAGCCCCGAAGCCGTGAACGGCACCATCCCAAGCGATCTGCCCTGGTAACAATGCTCTGATCTCGCGAAGCCCAATTCGCCGCCGTTCCGTCATTTGAACATCACTCCAATTCGGGTTCCGAAGTTTAGCTACCAGATAGCTACCATATTTCTTCACATCCCGACAACCAGCCGCGAGCATTATCAACAACAAGCTATTGATATTAATATCAATTGATAAAGAAAACAAAGCTCCTCAAACAAAATCTAGGACAGTAACTCGCCTTCACACGGCGAGGGTCACAGGTTCAATCCCTGTCGCACCCACCAGGGTTTTCAATTGGTTATGGATTTGCAGAATTCGAGCGGCGCATTGCTCGCACGAAAAGCTTGTTGTTGCGAATTATAAAAACTTGAGGTCTTAAAAACAGTATGTTATTTTATGTATAATTTTTAATTCGAAGGGAATAAAACGTGGATCGAGCCGAATTCGCCGCAAATGAGCATCCTTTGCAACCGACGCCTGAGGAGGCCAAAGACCTCATCCCCCTCCAAGTTCCTGCATATTGGGCGAGCATGTTTCACACCAATGTGGTGGGCAACGATGCCATATTGCTGGTCTCGACGCCCCGGCTTTCCGTATCGCGGTCAACTGGCGCGCCTACACGGTGGGCGATGCAGCAGCCGGTCTGTGCATTGCAGATGAGCATGTCGGCGATCAAAGAGCTTTCAACATTGTTGGGTGATTTGGTTGCCAGGTTTGAGTCAGAGAATGGTGAAATCTTAGCCGTCTCGAAATTGGGCGAAGCAAAAGAGTGAGTGATTTTAAGGTCATTCAGACGAATATATTGCCTGATATAAAAGAAATCAGGCTTTATCCGGAAACGATTGATCATATTAACGAACAACACCCAGAAGTACCCGTTCATTTGCCGCTGATGGTTGATGCGATCGAAAATACGATCGTAAATCCCACTCACATTGAATCGAGTCACAGTAACGCCTATGTGTTTGTAGATACGGGTTCGACCAACGGTTCGGGTGATCCGCTTCGCGTCCCGGTAAAAATCGTTGGGGACTATTCTGCGCGCGTTCGAACCGCGTATTTTGCGTCAAGCAACTCGACCGCTAATGTGATTTGGACCCGTGGTGATGAGTGATTCTCGTTCACTTTCTTATGTTTACGACTCTGGGGCCGATGTTTTGTATCTGCATTCGCGGCAGTCGGTAGCGGTGCGTGGCGTTGAAGATAGCGCCGGGCTGGTTTGGCGGTACGGACATGACGGGACGGTGATCGGGATGACCGCCGTCGATTTTCGTGATGGCTGGCTCGACAAAAAAGCGCAATTGGTCGACGAAATTTCCAGCCATTTCAGCGTCAGTATCGAGCAGGCGACGGATGCGGTTGATCGAGCCGCCTCTGATGCGACCGGGGAACCAATCGGCGAACGCAACTGATAGACGCTGCGCTTAGGATAAAGGGGGATGACCGGCGAGGCCAACATCAGATCAAATGAAGTCATTTGCTTGGATGTTCCCCGCGAAACGAACAGTTAGAGTATCCGTTGTTCGTGAACCAAAGGGACACTAAGAAATTCAATGCTTTAAGAGAGGGCTCCACCGTGCCAGAGCGGGTAGAGATCGCCTCTTTGTTAAGTGATTCAAGGGCCGATCAATCAGCCTTTTTCGGCTGCATATTCTGCACGACCGCCAGTGAATGTGTGACGTGTTGGACGGGCGAGATATGATTTTGGGTGCTGGACATCGATGCTGCGATTTTGCCGTTGCGGCTGATCACGAAGGTTGTGCGCGCGAAAAAACCGTGGGTGATGGGCTGGCCGTGGATGGTGGTGGCCCCTTGCTGCGGCGGATATAATTTGACGCCGTATTGGGCGCCGATGGAACCGGTGGGGTCGGATGCGATTGGGAACTGGCCGGCACAGAATTTCGGGTCGATTTCGAATTTGTTGAGGAGAGAAATTGAATTTTCCGATATGCCGAGGATGGTCGCACCCGCTTTGGTGAACTGGGCCTTGCGGGTTGAAAAGGTGTGCGCTTCAAGGTCGCAGCCGCTGGTATAGGCGGCGGGGAAAAAATACAACACGACCGGGCCTTTGGCGAGCGCCTGTTTCAGCGAGAAGGTATAATCATGGCCCGCGAGGGTGGCGGGGGCGGTGAAATCAGGGGCTTTTGTGCCAGGCTTCAGCATCGTTGTCGGCGGCGAAGCCGCTAAGGCGGGTATCGCGATGACGGCGATTATCATACTGATTAAGGGCCGGATCCAAGCCTTATTCATCGAAAAACTCCCTCTATTGTCCGAGCCACTGACGCGACATTAGAGTGTTTCTCACAGGATGAGAAACACTCTGCTCATTTTCGGCGAACAATTTCAATCATCTGACGGTAATCTTGCGATTCCATTCCGAGGATTATTCTAAGATGCGTCAGCCCAGCAGGTGGGCGACGGCGTCGCGCTCTTCTTTGAGTTCGTTCAGGGTGAGGGCAAAACGTTCGGCGGCGAATTGATCCAAAGCGAGGCCCTGGATGCGGGTAACTTTGCCGCCTTGGGTGGTCACCGGGACGCCGAACATGATGCCCTCGGGCACGCCGTAGCTGCCGTCCGACGCGATGGCCATGGACACCCATTTGCCGTTTGAGCCGACGACCCAATCGCGCATTTGATCAATCGCGGCGTTCGCCGCTGAGGCCGCCGACGAGGCACCACGCGCTTCGATGACGGCGGCGCCGCGTTTGCCGACGGTGGGGATGAAGGTTTCGCGGTTCCAGGCTTCATCACCGATAACATCGGAAAGTTTGCGCCCTGCGGCGGTGGCGAAACGGTAATCGGGGTACATGGTTGGCGAGTGATTGCCCCAAACCACCAGATTTTCGATATCCGCGACGGCCACATTCGCCTTGGTCGCGAGCATCGAGAGGGCGCGGTTATGATCGAGGCGGATCATTGCCGAGAAGCAATCGGGTGAGAGGTTGGGGGCGGATTTCATCGCGATATAGGCGTTGGTGTTGGCCGGATTGCCGACCACCAGCACGCGCACGCTGGGTTTGGCGGCTTCGTTCAACGCGCGGCCTTGGACGGTGAAAATCTCGGCATTCGCGCCCAGCAGGTCTTTGCGCTCCATGCCCTTGCCGCGCGGGCGCGCACCAACCAGAAAGCCGATATCGATATCCTGGAAAGCGGCTTTGGGATCATCGGTGGCGAGCATGCCAGCCAAGGCCGGGAAAGCGCAATCTTCGAGTTCCATCATCACGCCTTTGAGCGCGCCTTGCATCGGCGGCAGATCGAGCAGATGCAGGATCACTGGCTGGTCGGGGCCGAGCAGCGCACCGCTCGCGATGCGGAAAATCAGCGAATAGGCGATTTGGCCGGCAGCGCCGGTTACCGCGATACGAACGGGGGATTTGGCCATAGGGAGTTCTCCTTGAGCAGTCCGGTGATATTGGGGATCGACTATGCCCCCTGGCTCAGCCGGTCAAGCAGGGGTTTCCGATAAAGCGCGCCCGTGGCAGGAAACCACGATGAAACCCCCTGCCCGCTTGCCTGGCCCACCCCCCGATGCCGCACGTTTGCGCGAGGCGGCACTCAACCATCTGGCCCGGTTCGCCGCGAGCGAGGCGAGCGTCAAAGCGGTGTTAACCCGGCGGATTGCCCGCTGGGCGACCCGCGCGGCGCAAGCCGGGTTGGCGACGGCGGAAATCGAGCGTGTGACGCAATCCGCACGGGCGGCTTTGCCGGATATTATCATCCAGTTACGCGCGTTGGGGGCGGTGGATGATCAGGCTTTTGCGCAGAGCCGGGTAAGGCGGCTGGCGCGGGGTGGAAAATCACGGCAAGCGAGCCTCGCGCATTTGATCGCCAAAGGGGTCGACCCGGATTTGGCGGCGGCCAGCCTGCCGCCGGACCCCGCGCGCGATTTGGCAAGTGCCTGCATGCTGCTGCGCCGCCGCCGTTTGCCGCCCTTTGGGACCGGGGATCGGTTGAAAGCCTTGGGGGTGCTTGCGCGGGCCGGGTTTGAGCGGGCGGTGGCCGAACAGGCGCTCAATATGGAGCCGGATGCGGCGGAGAACCTGGTGCGCGCGGCGCGTCAGTAAAATAGGAGCGAACGGAGCGAATTAGTGGTTGCGGGCGACGGCGTAATCGGCGGCGGCGGCGAGCATGTCGCGCAGATCGCAGGCGGGCAGTGGGTCGAGGGCGGTGCGCGCTTCGGCGGCGAAGGCGGTGGCGCGGGCGATGGTGCTGTTAATCGCGTCATGGCGGGTGATCAGCGCCATGGCGGCGTTGAGATCGGCCTCGGATTGGTCGCTTTGTTCGATGGTGCGCTGCCAGAAGGCGCGCTCGGTCGCGTCACCCGCCTGATAGGCGAGCAGGATCGGGTACGTTAATTTGCCTTCGCGGAAATCATCGCCGACGGTTTTGCCGAGCTGGCTTTGGTCGGCGGCGTAATCGAGCGCGTCATCGACGAGTTGGAACGCCATGCCGAGCGCCATGCCATAGCGCGCGAGACCCGCGCATTGCGCCGCACTGGCCCCGGCGATCACCCCGCCGACTTCGCAGGCGGCGGCGAACAACGCAGCGGTTTTGCCTTCGATCACTTTGAAGTAGCGGGGAATATCGGTGCTGAGGTCGTTTTGCGTCGCGAGTTGCAGCACCTCGCCCTCGGCGATGGTGGCGGAGGCGCGGCAAAGGATGCGCAGGACATCGAGCGAGCCATCGGCAACCATCAGTTCAAAGGCACGGGCGAACAGGAAATCACCGACCAAGACCGGCGCCTTGTTGCCGAACACCGCATTGGCGCTGGCGAGGCCGCGTCGCAAATGACTGTCATCGACGACATCGTCATGCAGGAGGGTCGCGGTGTGGATGAATTCGACGCAGGCGGCGAGGCCGATATGGCGCTCCCCCTGATAGCCGCAGAGCCGCGCGGAGGCGAGGGTGAGCAAGGGGCGCAACCGTTTGCCGCCGGCGGCGACGATATGAGCGGCGAGTTGCGGAACCAGGGGGACGTCGCTCGCCATGTTGGCGAGGATGGTTTGGTTGGTGGCGGCGAGGTCAGCCTGAAGGGTTTGGGTGAGACGCGCGAGCGCATCCCCGGGAGGAGGGTTCCCGTTGGCCGTGCTGTCGCGATCCGTCGCTATTACCCCGTCCACCGGCATCCTGCTCTTGTGAAACCAATCCAATAGCGAGAATATCGGCGCAAAGGAAATAGGGTCAAGCATATTGGAAATTATCACCAGCTCGACGGACGGCATTAGGCTCAGTTTTTTGTTGGCGTTGCTGCGCGATGCCGGACTGGACCCTGTATTGTTGGATCAGCATATCGCGGCGGTTGAGGGCAATATCGGGGCGTTTCCGCGCAGGTTAGCGGTGCCGCGCGCACAGGCGGCGCAAGCGCGGCGGGTGCTGTATGAGGCGCAGCTCGGGTGAGCACGGTGGGAAGCCTGCTGGGCGGGAGGTTGATTTATCGGCAGTTGGCGACCGGGCATCGCACCGGCATCGAGCCCGTGTTGCTGGCGGCTGCGGTGGCTGCGCAGCCGGGACAGGCGGTGCTGGAGGCCGGGACCGGTGCGGGAGCGGGATTACTCTGTTTGGCGCAGCGTGTGGCGCTGGGGGTGGGGGTTGGGCTGGAGCGCGATCCGGCATTGGCGGCGTTAGCGGCCGCGAATATCCGGGCCAATGGGTTTGAGGCCTGTGCGGTGGTGGTGGGGGACGTGACGGCGGCACCTCTCGGGCGCGGGCGGTTTGATCAGGTGATGGCCAATCCGCCTTGGTTTGATCCGGCGAATACGCCCTCACCCGATCCGTTGCGCAGGCTGGCGCGGGTGGCGCAGGGGGCGGGGATTGCGGGCTGGATTGTTGATTTGGCCGTGTTGCTGCGTCCGCGCGGAAGTTTGACCATGATTGTGCCCGCTTCACGGCTTGCGGATATGCTGGACGGGTATGCACAAGCGCGCCTTGGCGGGGTGCAATTATTGCCGCTGTGGCCGCGCGCTGGTCGGGCGGCCAAGTTGATGATTGGCCAAGGCCGGTTGGGGGCGCGCGGCCCGTTGCGGATGTGCGCCGGGCTCGCACTCCATGAGGGCGGCGGGTTCAGCGCGGCAGCCGAGCGGATTTTGCGTGAGGGGGCGGCCTTCGATTGGCAATCGGTCGGGCAGGCCGAATGACGGCTTATGGTTTGTAGCGACCCGCCGGTTGGGGGGACAGGTTGGCGACGTTGGCGCGTCCGGCCATGCGGTGGCGATAGGCGAGCGCTTCGGCGACATCGATACGGCGGACCTGATCCTCACCGGCTAGATCGGCGATGGTGCGGGCGACGCGCAGCACTCGGGTAAAACCACGCGCCGAGAGGCGCAGGCGCTCGGCTGATTGCTCGGCGAAGCCTTTGGCGTCTGGCAGGAGGATGATTTGATCGGTGGGCGCGTTGGCGTTGTTCACTGCCAGGGCGGCGCTGGTGGTGCCGTTTGCGGCTTGGGCATGAAGTTGGGCGCGGGCATTGGCGCGGTCGCGGGCGCGCTGGACTCGGGCGGCGACGGTGGCGGTGGATTCGCCGAGCGGCGCGCGCAGCAGTTCGGCGGGCGGGATCGGGCTGATTTCGAGCACCAGATCGATCCGGTCGAGCAGCGGGCCGCTGATTTTGGACTGGTAGTCTTCGCCGCAGCGGGGCGCGCGACCGCAGGCGCGGGCGGGGTCGAATAAATGGCCGCAGCGGCAGGGATTCATCGCGGCGATCAGTTGGAACCGGGCGGGGTAGGTGACGTGGGCGGCGGCGCGCGCGACGGTGGTGCGGCCTGATTCCAGAGGCTGGCGCAATGATTCAAGGGCGGCGCGGGGAAATTCGGGCAATTCATCCATGAATAACACGCCGCAATGGGCCAGCGAGACTTCGCCGGGTTTGGCGCGATTGCCGCCTCCCGCGATGGCGGCCTGGCTGGCGGAATGATGGGGTTCGCGGAAGGGCGGGCGGGTGATCAGGCGGCCATCGGTGAGCATGCCCGCGACCGAATGCACCATG
>JAJZEG010000225.1 GCA_021828605.1 Pseudomonadota bacterium
CTGGACCAAACGGCAGCGCGCGATTTTGCCAAAAATCCGCCCAAGGATCATCCTCGCGATTAATGACATGATCAAGACCTGATCATCCGATGTCTTTGCCCTTCGACCCCGCGCATCGACGGCGCTATCGGCTGATCCTGGGGTTGACCTGGGGAGTGGTCTGCCTCGCATTGATGGCGATTATGGTCGCGGTGGTGAACAGGGTGATCCCGCGAGGGTTTTTGGGGGTCGCCGTGGCGGCCTCTTTGTTCATTTTTTTGGTGATTGGCTATTTTGGCTTCGCGGAGAGGCAGCGGCAACGCGTCTGCGATGCGGTGATCCATTACGCAGAGCGGCAGTATCTGTTCTTGGCGCGGATCAACGATCAATCCGCCACTGGCACGGCTGATGCGAGTAAGGATGCCAAGGCCCGATGGGTCGGCGAAATTAATCGATTTATTGATCGATATAGTGCTTGTGTATCCAAACCGGGCGATATCGACATTATCAATCGGTACCGGGCGGATCTGATCCTCGCCATTGACCAGTTGGTTGTTCAGGACGCCGAAACCTGATCGATGCCCGATCCCGGTTAGGCCACTGGTGCGATCATTTGGGTTGTGACCAAAGCGATATGATCGTATGATTTTACCAGATAGCATCCGATCAATTAAAATCATCCTAGGTTCCCGAGATCAGAGATGAATAAAGAATCAGCCAAATTGCCCCTGAAATCAGCAAAAGGCGCGCTCCTGGTGCTTTCCTGCGTCGCGTCGATGTGGTGGATCGTCTCGGATCTGGTGAACGGCAAATTTCAGGCATTCTGGGCGCTGGTGGTCGCGTTGGTGATGAATATTTATGCGTATTTCATTCGGTTTCATGGATATCGACGGCAGGAATTGTGAGGGAGATCGGATGTGGGATTGAGGCGGTTTGATCTGCCGCGCCGCACGCGCACTGATCTGATCCTGGGGCTGTGGTTGGGCGCGCTTGCGCTGGCGTTTATCGTGAACATGCTGCTCAGCGCGAGGGCCTCGACGATTGCGCCGCTGATTGGTGGTCTGCTCGATCTGCTTTTGGTGCTGACCTTGCCGGTGGCTTGGCATTTCGGCATTGCGCGGCGGCGGCGGCAACTGCTTTGTCGAGCGATTATCGACACCGCCGAGCGCGATTATTTTCTGCTTGATCGGCTTTATGGGCAGGCGGGCGCGGGCCAGGGTGATGGTCGTGCTGCGGCGCGGGCGCTGTGGCTTGGGGAGATTGATCGGTTCATCGATCGGCATCTCGGCTGCCTGTCCAAACCGGGCGATATAAAAATCATCAATGAGTGTCGCGCCGATCTGGTCAAAGCGATCGACCGGCTGGTGGTCCACGAGATCGAAGCCTGATCGCAGCCCGATCCCGGTTTCGCAGGGTGAGAAAATCCGCTATGGCGCAAAGCGGAGAAAAAACATGACCATCACTGCCCCCCCTGCTTTGCCCAACTCGTTGCGTAGCCTGCCGGATGCGCGGGGGCGTTTTGGTGAGTTTGGTGGCCGGTTCGTCGCTGAAACGCTGATGCCGTTGATTCTGGAACTGGAAACCGCTTATGAGCAGGCCAAGCGTGATCCGGCCTTTCAGGACGAGTTTAATTATTATTTGACCCATTATGTCGGCAGGCCCAGCCCGCTTTGGTTTGCGGAGCGGCTAACCCGCGCCTTGGGTGGTGCAAAAATTTATTTTAAGCGCGATGAGCTGAACCATACCGGCGCGCATAAAATCAATAATTGCATTGGCCAGATTTTGCTGGCCCGGCGCATGGGCAAAACCCGGATTATTGCGGAAACCGGGGCGGGGCAGCATGGGGTAGCGACGGCGACGGTGGCTGCGTTGTTTGGGCTGCCTTGCGTGATTTATATGGGTGCGACCGATGTTGAGCGCCAGCAGCCTAACGTGTTTCGGATGAAACTGCTCGGGGCTGAAATCATTCCGGTGACGGCGGGCGCTGCGACGCTCAAGGATGCGATGAACGAGGCGATGCGCGACTGGGTCGCGAATGTGCGTGATACATTCTATATTATCGGCACCGCCGCCGGGCCGCACCCTTATCCGGCGATGGTGCGCGATTTCCAGTCGGTGATCGGCACCGAAGCGCGCGCGCAGATGATGCAGGCGGAGGGGCGGTTGCCCGATACCGCGATTGCTGCGGTCGGGGGCGGGTCGAATGCGATTGGCCTGTTTCATCCGTTTCTTGATGATCCGGTCGCGTTGATTGGCGTCGAGGCGGCGGGTCGCGGGCTCGATTCCGGGGAACATGCGGCGGCGTTGTCGCGTGGGCGACCGGGCGTGCTGCATGGCAACCGCACCTACTTGTTGCAGGATCAGGATGGCCAGATCACCGAGGCCCATTCGATTTCGGCGGGGCTGGATTATCCGGGCATCGGCCCGGAACACGCGCATTTATTTGATATCGGGCGGGTGTCCTATGTGAGCGCCACCGATGATGAGGCGTTAGCCGCGTTCCAGCTTTGCTGCCGGACCGAGGGGATTATTCCGGCACTCGAACCCTCGCACGCTTTGGCGCATGTCGCGAAAATCGCCCCTGACTTGCCGCCTGAGCATCTGATGTTGATGAATTTGTGCGGGCGAGAGGGTAAGGATATTTTCACCGTCGCCAAACATCTCGGAGCGTCCTTGTGAGCCGGATCGCAGCCACCTTCGCGCGCCTGACTGCGGAAAATCGCGCGGCCTTGATCACCTTTGTCGAGGCGTTCGATCCTGATCGCGCGACCTCGGCTGCGTTGCTGGCCGGGATGGCCGCGCGCGGGGCGGATATTATCGAAATTGGCATGCCGTTCACCGATCCGATGGCCGATGGGCCGACCATTCAGCAAGCGGGGCGCCGGGCGTTGCGCGCGGGGGCCAGTGTCGCGGGGATTTTGCACCTGATCGCTGAATTTCGCGCGCATAATCAAACCGTGCCCTTGGTGTTAATGGGGTATTTGAACCCGATCCTGGCCTATGGCATCGATGATTTTGCCGCCGATGCGGCGAAAGCCGGGGCGGATGGGTTGATCGTGGTGGATATGCCAACCGAGGAGAGCGAGCTGATGCTCCCGGCTTTGCGCGCCCATGCGATTGATTTGATCCGCCTGGTCGCACCCACCACCTCGGATCAACGCCTGCCGGTGGTGCTGAATGGCTCGTCGGGCTTTGTATATTACGTATCGATCACCGGGATCACCGGCACCCGCACCGCCTCGGCGCAGGATTTGGCGCGCGATATCCCGCGCATCCGTCAGGCGACCGGCCTGCCGATTGCGGTGGGGTTTGGCGTGCGCACCCCCGAACAGGCGGCGATTGTCGCACGCCATGCGGATGGCGCGGTGATCGCCTCGGCCTTGATTGATCGGATGGCCAAGGGGCTCGATGCGAATGGCAAGGCGCCCGCTGCTTTGATTGAAGCGGTGCTCGATGACGTCGCCGCCCTCGCGGCGGCGATCCGCACCGCGCGTTAGCTTTGTTTGCGAGGCTGATTCACGCTTGTCATTGCCGCGCATTATGCGCGTCAATTCCAAACGATCAGGCTCTAAACCATTGCGCTTTGGCTCAGTAGAATTACTCGACCGGAAAACTATCGGCGGGGGCCAGAGTGCGAATCAAATCGAACACCCGCTTGCGCACGGTGGGTTCGGTGATCCGGTAATAAGCGCGCACCAGTTCCAGCGTTTCGCGCTTGGTTAAATTATCATCGAGCCCCATGCCAAACGGCTCTTGGGTTTCCGACACGCCATGGGTGCGCCCGCGCGGGCCGGACATCGGGGTTTCCTGCATGCCCTCGGGCATATCATCGAAAAAGAAGCTGATCGGCACATCCAGCACGCGGGAAATATCGAATAAGCGCGACGCGCCGATCCGATTCACCCCCCGCTCATATTTTTGCACTTGCTGAAAGGTGAGACCCAAAGCATCGCCGAGTTTTTCCTGCGACATGCCCAGCAGCGTGCGGCGTAACCGGACGCGCGAGCCGACATGCACATCGATCGGGCTCGGGCGGCCCTCACGACCCGGTCGTTCAAGCCCGTCATTTGCCATCGAAACTATCCTCTCACTCGACGCGCTGTGCCAGCTCAGATTGCTGCGCAAAAACGCTGGGGACCTGATCCTGACAGATCAGATGAAATCCAGGATTTGCGGCATCGACATCTCACGCTCAGCACAATCCCAACGCGAATATCTATACCGCGCCCGTCATTTTTTCACAAGTATGAATATATTTTAAGATCTAATTAACGTCCTGCGATTTTGTCTCGTTAATAAATCAATGCCTAATAATAGGAAGCCTGCCAAAATGACTAATCCGCTCAGCACGGTATCTAACATCAGCCCGTACCGGCCAAAAACCGTCTCAGGTAATTGGAATGGTAGTTTGTGGACCAAAATCCCGCGTTGATCGAGTCCCATCCGGGCTTGTACCGTCCCGTGCGGCCCAATGACCGCCGAAATGCCTGAATTAGTATCAACAACCAGGGGTAAGCCCTCTTCGACCGACCGTAATCGGGTGGTGGCGAAGTTTTGTCTCGGCCCGGTCGTGTCGCCGAACCAGGCATTATCGCTGATATTGACCAGCCAGTCGGGACGATCCGCGCGGTCGATAATTTCACCGGAAAAAATCGACTCGTAGCAAATCAGCGGTCCCACCGGCGGAATGCCGGTCACATGCAAAGTGCGTGGCCCCGGCCCTGGCGTGAAGCCACTGCCGGGGGTGATTTTGAACGGGATGATCGCGGGGGTATATTCGCCGAACGGTACCAGTTTCCATTTGTCGTAAAACGCGACCGCAGGCCCGGCGCCGCGCACCACAATCAATGAGTTGCGGGTTTGGCCGGTTTTGGTAAAGCGGAATGAGCCGGCCAAAACCGGGACATTGCCGGTGATCGAGGCAATCGCTGCGCGCGCCTGCGCATCGCTTTGCAACAAAGCCGGACTCGCGGTTTCCGGCCAAATGATCGCTTTCGGCCCAGGGCCAGCCTTCAACATAGCCTGCTGGGTCATGCGCAAATCACGCTGCCAGCGCGCTTGCAAGGCGGCGGTGGTGAAACTGCCCGGCACCGGGAAATCGGGCTGGATCATCGCAATGGTCAAATTGCGATCAGGCGCGGGGCCGCCCGCCGTGCGCACCAACCCAAACCCGATCCAGGCCGCGAGCAGCAAGCCAGCACCCGCCCAGCCGCGCCGCCCGCAGAGCGGCAGGCCCGCGAGAATGAAAGTGAGCAAGGTGAGACCGTGCATGCCGATCACTGCGGCGGGCTGGATCATGATGGTGCCAATCCGGCCCGGAATCGCCCAATCGGTGCCCCAATAATTCCAGGGAAAGCCGGTGAATAAAAATTGCTGGGCGAGGTTCATCAGCACCATCGATCCGGCAAAAACCAGCACCATGCCGAGCCCAGGGCGCAGCCGATAGACCAATAAAGCCGGGATCAGCATATAGAACGCGACCGCTGCCGCCAGGCCGGGGGCGGCAAACGGCACCGCCCACCAGAATTGCGCGGCGGTGATCAGCATCGGCTCGGTTACCCAGAACAGGCCGAGCAAATTAAAGCCAAAACCAAAGCAAAACCCGATCCAAATCGCGCTGCGCCAGCCCGGCGCGCGGGCGAATAGGCGCAATAATCCGGGGACCACCAGCCATAACAGCGGCAAGATATAAAAGGGCGGCAAGGCCAGGGCCGCGAGGAGGCCGAGCCCGAAGGCTCGCCAGGCCGGGGTGCGTAGCCGCGTGATCATAGGCTCAAGCCGAATCGCTGTGTCACCTGATCCAAACTGGCCGCTTGTTGGTGTGAAACCGAGGGCTGGGTGCCGTCCTGCGGTCGGACGATTTGGCAGGTCTGCATGCCCGCTTCGGCGGCGGCATCGAGTTCGGCGTGATGATCGGAGAGAAACAAAATCGCGGCCACCGGGCAATCAAGTTTTGCGGCAATCGTTTGGTAACTCGCCTGCGCGCGCTTGGGGCCGGTGCTGGTGTCAAAGAACCCGACGAAGTGATCGGTTAAATCGCCATCAGTGCCGTGAGCGACCAATAAACGCTGCGCCTCAACCGAGCCCGAGGAATAGATCGCGAGCCTTATACCCTGCATCGCCCAGGCGCGCAGGGCAGGGGGGACATCGGGATAAAAGGCGCTGCGCAGGGCGCCGGAGGAAAAACCCGCCGCCCAGATCCGCCCTTGCAGGAGTTTCAACGGCCCGAATTTTGCGTCCGCATCGATTAAGGCGCGCACCGCATCGGCTGGGTCTAGGCCGGGTCGTTCCTGGCTGATCGCGGAGAGTGCCGCCTGGATGTCGGGGGCGTGGCCAGCGTCGCTGGCTAAAAACCGGTCAAGTGCGGCGCGCGCATAGCCGAACATGGTTTGATGGACGAATTGGATCGGCAGGATGGTTCCCTCGATATCGAGCAGAACCGCCCGGATCGAGCCTGCAAACAAGGCGGGCTGCATGCGCTCAGGTGACGGGGAAACGCTGGCTGATCGGATCGCCGGTGAAATGCGCGACCCAACCGGCTTGGTCCGAATAAATCCGCAGCACCACGAAATCAGGGTGCTCGCCGGCATCGAACCAATGGCTTGTATTGGCCGGTACCGAAATCAGATCGCCTTGCTCGCAGAGCGCGTCATAGATTTTGCCCTCGACATGCATCACGAAATGCCCCGAGCCGCGCACGAAGAACCGGACCTCATCCTCGGTATGGCGATGTTCGGCCAGAAATTTTTCGCGCAAAATTGTGCGCTGCGGGTGATCGGGCGTCATTTTCAGCACATCCGCCGAACCGGCGCCGCCCGCCCCGATCAACCGGTCGAGATAGGGTTGATAGGCGGCCAGAATCGCGTCGGGCGCTGCGTCATGATCGAATTGTACCGGACTGTCCCAGCGCTCGAACCGCACGCCGATGGGCGCGAGGGTGGCGGCGATCAGCGTTGCATCGCTGGTATCAAGCTCAGGCGCACCCGGCGCGGTATCGGCGAATACCCGTAATCCACTCATTTGATTTGCCTCCGTTCCAACTCACAGCGCAATAAAAACTCCAACGCCTCCAGGCGCCAGAAGCAATGCTCGACATCCGGTCCCCACGCATAGACCCCATGGCCGCGCAGCACATAGCCGATGGGCACCACCGCCGCATTCGGGTCCAGGATCGGGGCGATGCAGGCGGCGAGCCTGCTCATATCCTGGTCATTATCGAAAACCGGCAAGGCGATTTCCGCCTCATGGGTGCGAATCCCCGGAAACGCCTTCAAAATCTCGTAGCCTTGCAGCATGATTGCGGGGCCGGGCTCGTGCAGGCTCAGCACCGTCGCCGCCACCGAATGGCCGTGCAGCACCGCACCAATCGAGGGATCGCGCGCATAGAGTTGGCAATGCAGCAAGGTTTCGGCACTGGGCCGATGCTCGGGGCGCAAGGGCTGGCCGGTCAGATCGACCGGGATGATGTCGTGGCGTTGCAGGCGGCCTTTATGCACGCCGCTGCTGGTGATCGCGATGATTTCATCGCTGCTGCGCGCGGAGAGATTACCCGCCGAGCCGGGAACCCAGCCCATCCGGTCCATCCGCGCGCCAGCCTCAACCAGCGCATCGGCCAAGGCCGGATCAACCCAGCCAGTATCCGCCGTTAAAATCATCTGCCCCATTCGTCTTTCGCTCCAATCGACTTGATCGTCGCAGAAATCAGGGGCGTGTCTGATCAACCGGGGTCACAACCGGGGTCGCAACCGGGGTCGGGGCGGGCTCAATCGTCTCTGCGCGCTGAAGCGGCGTTGGCGCCACGACCGGCGGGGCGGTCGGCGGGGTTGGGCGATCATCGGTGATGTTCTGTTTGAAGGCTTTAACGCCTTTGCCCAGCTCGCCCATCAGCGATCCGACGCGTGAGCCGCCGAATAGCAGGGCAATTACGCCAATGACGATGATCCAATGGATTGGCGAATCAAAGCCCATAATTCACCTCAATTCCGTTTGGTGGTGGAGGATACCGGATCGATGGGGGCCGCTTGTGCGGTGGATCGCGGCGCCTGCGCGGCGGGCGGGTCCAACATCGAGGCGTCCTTGCTCGGTTCATCGGCGAGATTATTGCGAAACGCTTTGATCCCTTTGCCGAATTCGCCCATCAGATTGCCCACCTTGCCGCTGCCGAACAAAATCAGCACCACTGCCAGCACAATCAACCAGTGCCAGATGCTCAAACCGCCCATGAGATCGATCCTTCCATCGGCTCTGTATCGTCTCGCCGATTAGTCTATGTAGCGCGCCCAGGCCCGGGCGCCAATGCCAGTATGCGGCGTGAGCGTGTTTGGGGAGCCGGGCCAAAACCGGACCGATACGCGCGGATCGCCTCGCGCGTATCGGGATTGACGGAAAAATTAGCTTTTCGCGCCGACCGGCAGCACGGTTTTGCCGTGGGTGGTGTTGATCACATCTGCGGCACCCAAATAAAATGCCAAAGCCGCGGTCAGCAGACCGAAATACCCGCCAAAGACACCCAAAGCCGGCATACCCAGATCACCAAGGGCGAGCAGCAGGAAGGTGATCCACAAGACCAGGAAAATCACGAACAAGGTGCGGTTCAGCGCGAAGGTTGCAATCCACATCACGAAGGTGAAAGCGCCCCAGAGCAGCAAATACCAGCCGACCGCCGAGCCCGGCACGCCTTTAGCAAAAAATTCGACGAAGAGCGCAAAACTCCACCAAAACGCGCCGTAACTGCAAAAAGCGACGAAGCCGAAGGTGTTGCCATTGCGCACTTCCATCATACCGGCCACGAATTGGGCGGTGCCGCCGAAGGCGAAGGCTAAGGCCAGCACCATGGGCACTGCGGAACCAGGCATCAGATGGGCGTTCACCATGCTGAGCATCCAGGTGGTCAAGGCAAAACCGAATAGTCCGAGCGGTGCCGGATTCGTGACGGACATTTTAACCCCCATATTATTATTCACGCGCTCGACATGATCGCGTTATGCAGTTTATTGCGTTAGATCGCTGAAAAAGCAACTTGATCAATCGTTTTGTTTAGCAAGCGCGCACTTGGTTTGGATCGGGGGCAGGCCAGCCTGACCGGTAGGTTACGAGCCGTTACCGAATCCAAGAAACCCTTTCGAGGGCGCAGCCACACCGGTTGGATTGCGGGGTGACGCCGCGGTGATGGTGAAATGCGGGGTGGCGTGGGTTGCAGCGGCTAAGCGGGATTTTGTGACTGACGGAGAATGATCCGCGCCCGCTGACCGATTGGCCAGGGCAATCGGGTTTCCCGCGCTCACGCCCTGATTTTCATGGAGCACCGAGAGCAGCATGAAGGTGATGTCGTTGCGGCCCAATTCCACCGAAAGCTGGATCGGGGTTTCATCCAGAGTGTTTTTGGCGCGTAAATTAGCGCCCCGGCTGACCGCCGCGCGCGCCTCGGCATAATCGCCGTGATTAATCGCCGAAAACAACACTTTGGTCGGGTCTTGATTATCAATCGCGATATTATTCGGACTGATCTGATCGGCGCCCGCGGCGCCGGGCAAGGCCGGCGGCGGGGCGGCTTGCTGCTCGGCATGCGGCTGCATCGCCGGGCCAATTCCGGGCGCGCCGGGCGAGGGCATTTGCCCATAAGCGACGCCGCTCAGCATCGCGCCCGCCAGAACTGCTACGGAGAACCGTTTTACCATTGCCGAACACCCAAATTTAATCATCTCGCTTCTATAGCGGATCAGCGGTTGAGCCACCAGAACCCGGCGGTTAAATAGGTGGCGAACAGGCCCCAGGCCAAATAGGGCACGAAGAGCAGGCTGGCCCAGCGGTCATGCCGGGCGAAGGCGCGCAGCGTCAGGAACACCAACCCATCCATCACTACAATGATCAATAGCGCCCAACCGGGCCGGTGCAAAGCGAAAAACACCGGCGACCACAGCGCATTGACCCCGAGTTGCCAGCCCCAAAGCTGGAGCGCCGCCGCATGGCTCGGGCGCTGCCAAACCCGCCAGGCCGCGACGGCCATGGCGACGTATAAGACGGTCCAAACCGGGCCGAACAGCCAATTAGGCGGGGTGAAGGGTGGTTGCGGCAGTAAATCGTACCATGATTTGATATTGGGAATGGTCACGACCGAATCGGCGATGCCGACCGCCAAGCATAAAACGCAAAATCCCAGCAGCACTAAATAAGGGTGCTGGTGGGCGTAGGACCGGTCGGGGCGCGCGGGCTGACGGAAGACACGGTCTCCTTAGCGGGTTCCTTGGTTGGGTTATGGTACCTGCTCTGGCGCATCAGGACCAGAGGCGGGGTTAGGCATGGCGCGCGCGAGCACCGCGAGGGCTTGCGATCCGTTAATCATCGCCTGCGCCAGCAAGTCCCGATAGGCGCGCAGCACCGCATGGCCGAGAGGGGTCAGGCTCGCACCGCCGCCAGCGGCGCCGCCTTTGTTTGCGGTGATCAAAGGTTCGGCAAAGGCGGTATTCAACGCCTCGGCGAGTTGCCAGGCGCGCTTGTAGCTCATGCCCATCCGGCGGCCCGCCGCCGCGATGGAGCCGGTTTCATCAATCCCCTGCAATAAATCCGCGCGCCCCGGCCCGATCACCAGACCATCGCCGAGCACCACCCTGATCCGCAGGCCGATCTGAGTCTCATGACGCACTTTCACCATGAGATGCTTGAACCATATTTTTTGCCGCCCCGCGACCAGCTTGACGATATAGCCAAACAGACATATCGGTAGCGGCAACCAGTTAGGGAGTCCCTCATGTCCATCACCCGCCGTCAGTTTGCCGTCACCTCTGCTGCGGGTGCGGGCGCCGTTATCGCTTTGTCGCCTGGTGCTGCGCAGGCCAGCCTTCCAGCGCTGACCGTGGCTTATGCGGGCTCGATGGGGGTGTTGATGAATAAGAGCATCGGCCCGGCTTTCACTCGCGCGACCGGTGCGCCGTTCCATGGCATTGGCGAGGGGGCGTTTGCGCTCGCGCATTTGATTGCGGCGAAAACCATGCGCGCGGATGTGTTTGTCTCGATCACGCCGGGGCCGATCAAGGTGCTGCAACGAGCCGGGCTGGTCGGTCATGCGGTGCCGGTGGCGAGCACGGCGATGGTGATCGCCTATAGTCCGAAATCGCGATTTGCCCCGCAACTCGCGCAAGCGGCGGCGGGCAAGACGCCCTGGTATCAGGTGCTGGAGCGCAAGGGCCTGCGCTTTGGCCGCACCGATCCGCGCACTGATCCGCAGGGGCGCAATATTTTGTTCAGCTTCGATTTGGCTGGAAAGTTTTATCATCAGCCGGGGCTTTCGGCGCGGATTCTCGGAAAGCCGATCAATCCGGCGCAGATTTTCACCGAACCCTCGCTGCTCGCCCGGCTCGATGCCGGGGAACTCGATGCCACTTCGGGCTATGAGAGCGCTGTGAAATCGTTGAAATTGCCGTTCATCGCTCTGCCCAGAGAGATCAATTTGAGCGATCCGACGATGACCGCGCCGTGGTATTCCAAGGCGGCGATCACGCTGGAATTGAAGGGCAAGCGCGAAACCCTGCATACCCAGCCTTTGGTGTTTTATGCCTGCATCCCGCATGACGCGCCGCATCCGGCCTTGGCGCAAAAATTCATTTCGCTCCTGCAAAGCAAAGCCGGGCAGGCGATGTTTGCGCAGGATGGCTATAATCCACCGCTCGGCGGCGTGCTCTGAAACCGGGGTTCCGATTCCCCGTCGCGGCGGCGAGCATCCTGGTTTTAGCCCTGCTCGCCGCCCCTTTTATCGGGCTTTCGCTCCTGACAAACTGGAGGCATTTTTATCTCTCGGGCAATGACGTAACGGCAATCACCAATTCGCTGCTCTATGGGCTGGCGAGCCTGATGATGATTGCTGTGCTCGGCACGCCGCTGGCTTTTTGGCTCGCGACCGCCTCGTCGCGCCTGCGCAGTGGCGCGCAGTTTTTCCTGTTGCTGCCCTTGCTCACCCCGCCTTTGGCGCTGGGAATTTTGCTCGCGGCATTTTACGGGCCGATCGGTCCGGCGGGCACGCTGCTGGGGCGGTTGGGGCTGATGATTAGCAATAATCCCGCTGCCTTTCTGATTGCCGGGCTGTATGCCGGGATGCCGACTTTCGTGATTGCGGCGCGCACCGCTTTTGCCGAAATTCCGGCGGAATATGCCGAGCAGGCGCGCACCTTGGGCGTGGGGCGCGGCGTGATTTTCCGCGCGATCACTTTGCCGCTCGCGGCCAACGGGCTCGGCGCCGCTTTGGCGCTGGCTTGGGTGCGCGGGGTCGGCGAACTCGGCATTGTGTTGATTTTCGCCTATTTTCCCCAAGGCATGCCGATCCGGCTTTGGGTTAATTTGCAAGATAGTGGCCTCGATGCGACGTTTCCGTTGCTCTGGGTGTTTCTGGCTGCGGCCTTGCCCTTGCCGCTCTGGCTGCTGCGCCGCCGCACCCGTTAATCGCGAAAAAATCACGCGGGGTCATTCGTCAGGCGTCGAGCGCTGTGATAATTGGAGGCATCGGCCCTCTCAGCCAAGCCACCGGAGACGATGCATGGACAGCGCCCATCAAGACCAAACCGACCCATTCCTGTGGCTCGAAGCCATTGACGGCGCCGAGGCGCTTTCCTGGGTGCAAGCCGCTAATCATCGGACCACCGAGCGGCTTTGCACGCCGCAGTTCGAGGCGGATCGCAGCAAAGTGCTCGATATTCTCAATGCCGATGACCGGATTCCCCACATCGTGCAGCGCGGTGCGTATGTGTATAATTTCTGGACCGATGCCGCGCATCCACGGGGCCTGTGGCGGCGCACCAGCCTTGACGCCTATCGGACCAGCACGCCCGATTGGGATATTTTGCTCGATTTGGATGCGCTGGGCCGGGCTGCGCAAAAAAGCTTTGTCTGGGCCGGGGCCAGTTTGCTCGCCCCTGATTTCACCCGCGCTTTGATCAGCCTGTCGGATGGCGGGGCGGATGCGGTGGAAATTCGCGAGTTTGATTTGGCGCGCCGCGACTTCGTGGCCGATGGTTTTGCGCTGGGCGATGCCAAAACCCAGGTCACCTGGATTGATCAAAACACCATTTTGATCGCGACCGCTCATGGCAATGACGTCACCGCGTCGGGCTATGCGCGCACCGTGCGGCGCTGGAGCCGAGGCACCAAACTTGAAGCAGCACCCTTAGTGTTTGAAATCGAGCCCTCGGATACGTTCCTGAGCATGGAGCGCAGTATCGAGCCGAATGATCCCTACAGCTTGTTCATGCGCGGCATCGCATTTTTCAAATATCAATATATTTTCGCACGCGATAATGCCGCCCCGCAACGGCTCGATTTGCCCGAAGATTGCGACATTGATATCGCTTTTGGCCGCCTGACCGTGCGCACCCGCTCGGCCTGGACGGTGGGGCCCGATACCTGGCCGACCGGCAGCCTGGTGACCATCGAGCTTGCGGATTTTCTGGATGGCGCGCGGCATTTTTCGCGGATTTTTACCCCCGAGCCGCGCACAGCGCTCGATAGTTTCATCATGTTCGCCGATCATGCGCTGATCAGCGTGCTGGATAATGTGCAAAGCCAGATTTTGCGTGCCGAACCCAGCACCGATCATTCCGGGCGACCCGGCTCGGTTTGGCATATCGCGCCCCTGGACGGCTTGCCCGCGCATAGCGCCATCGCGATTGGCAAATTAGCGCCGCAAGACCCGCAATCCCAAGCGACCTTGTTCAGCGTTAATGGATTTCTCGATCCCGGTCAGCTTATTTTGCATCAGCCCGCGCACAGGCCGGAGACGCTGAAAACCGCGCCGCCGCGTTTCGATGCCACAGGCCTTGATGTCGCTCAGCATGCGGCCATTGCCGATGATGGCACGGCGATCCCGTATTTCCTGATCACCCCGCCGGGCGCGCAACCCGATACCGGTTGGCCAACGATTTTATACGGCTATGGCGGCTTTGATGTCTCGATTGAGCCGGCCTATTTGGGGGCGACCGGCGCGCTCTGGTGCGCGCGTGGTGGGGCTTATGTGGTCGCGAATATTCGCGGCGGCGGCGAATTTGGCCCCGACTGGCATAAAGCGGGCATTCGCGAAGGTAAGCGGATTGCGCAGAATGATTTCGCGGCGGTCGCCGCTGATCTGGTCAGCACCGGGGTAACCACCGCGCGCCGGATTATGGGGTTTGGCGGCAGTAATGGCGGCTTGCTGGTGGGTAATATGTTGACCCGCTTTCCTGCGCATTTCGGGGCGATTTTGTGCGCGGTGCCGCTGCTCGATATGCGCCGTTATACCAAACTGCTCGCGGGGCACTCCTGGATCGCCGAATATGGCGACCCGGATGATCCCGTCGATTGGCAATTTTTGCAGCTTATATCGGCCTATCATCTGGCTGAGCCGGGTCAGAATTACCCGCCCGCTTTGATCATGACCACACGGCGCGATGATCGGGTGCATCCGGGTCATGCCCGTAAAATGGCGGCGAAATTGGAATCGATGGGCTATGACGCGCTGTATTACGAGCAGGATGAAGGCGGCCACGGCTCGGGTGCGGATGCGAGCCAGCGCGCTTTCGCCACCGCTTTGCATTTCGCCTTTGCCTGGGCGAGCCTGGGGCAGGGCTGAGATCGGCTTGGTTTAATCCCGGCTGGCGCTGGAGCGCGGTCATTTGATCCCCAGCCGGGCAATCTCGATCACCGGGCAGCGATCCATCACCACCATCAGCCCGGCGGCGCGTGCGAGCGCCGCCGCCTCATGGTTGATCACGCCGAGCTGCATCCAGATCACCCGCGCGCCCAGCCGGATCGCATCCTGCACCGGGGCTAAAACCTGATCGCTGGCGCGGAACAGTTCCACCATGTCCAAGGGCGTCGCGTCCGCTAATTGCGGGACCACCCTGCACCCATGCAGGCTTTGCCCGACCAGACCCGGATTGACCGGCGTGACCTGATAGGCGCGCGCGACCAGAAACGCCAACACTTCGTTAGAAGGCCGATCCGGGTTGGCCGAGGCGCCCACCAGCGCGATGCGCCGGGTGGTGGTTAAAATGGTGCGGATCGCGTCGTCATCCAGTCCATCAATCGGCGGGCTCATTTTATCCTCACGGCTCAGGCGCAGGACACTAGTCGGCGCATCGGCGGTCTTGTAAGTCCAATGCCATGCGCCGTGCAAGATTTCTGCTGATCCCGGTTTTATCGCTGCTCACGATGCTGATCTGGTGGGTTCCCAACCGACCCGCAGCCGGGCAGGTGAGCATGCCGGATGCGCGGTTTCATTCGGTGTCCTATGCGCCGTTTCGCGATGGCCAATCGCCTTTGACCAAAACCTATCCGAGTAGCGCGCAGGTGGCGCAGGATTTACGGCTGATTGCGAAACATGCCGATGGCATCCGCACCTATTCCTCGCTCGAAGGCAATTATGATATCGGCGCGCTCGCCAAACAGGCCGGGTTGAAGGTCTGGGTTGGCATTTGGCTGAGTTCCAATCCGCGCGCGAATGCCCGCGAAATGGCGGCGGGGATCGCGCAGGCCAATGCCCATCCGCATACCGATACACGGGTGGTGGTAGGCAATGAGGTGTTGCTGCGGCGCGATTTATCGCCCCAGGCGCTGATCGCCGATATCGATTATGTCAAAGCGCGGGTGCGCCAGCCGGTGGCCTATGCCGATGTTGCCAGCTTTTGGTTTCAATTTCCGCAGGTAGCAAAACATGTCGATATCGTGATGATCCATTTGCTGCCCTACTGGCAGAATCATCCGGTCGGGGTGAATGCGGCGATCGGGCGGATCGCACGCACGATTGCCAAGACGAAACGACTATTTCCCGGCAAGCGGATTTCGGTGGGGGAAACCGGCTGGCCGAGCCGGGGGCGCTGGCGTGGCGATGCGGCACCCTCGCGGGTCAATGAGGCGATTTTTTTGCGTAAATTCGTGGCGCTGGCTGATCGCGATCATGTCGATTACAATTTGATCGAGGCGTTCGATCAGGATTGGAAATATCATGATGAAGGCATCGCCGGGGCGAATTGGGGCATTTGGAACGCGCAACGTTTACCGAAATTTCCGCTGGCCGGTCCGGTGGTCGCGATGCCGCATTGGCCGATTTATGCGCTCTGCGCGCTGATTTTTTCGTTGGTTCTGATGCGAGGCGCGCGGGGTCATGCGATGCGGGGCAGGGTGGGCGCGTTCGCGCTCGGCAATGGCTTGACCTATGCGGGGGCGATCACCTGGCATGAATTGTACGATCATTCGCTGGTGCTGTGCGCGATGATTAATCTGCCCGCGCAAGCCTTGCTCGCCTGGCTTTATCTGCGCCGTTCCCCGACCAAACGAGCAGGGGCGATGTCGGCGGGTGAGACGATCTGGCTGCTGCGCGCAAGCCTGTTTGGTTATGCGCGGGGGCAGGATTGGCGTCGTCACGGATTCGAGCATTTGGCGACTTTGTTCCTGATCACCGCAGCCATTATTCAAATGATGCTGGTGTTTGATCCGCGTTATCGCGACGCACCCTTCGCGGTTTTCGCGACCCCGGTGATGATCGCCGCACTGCGCCTCGCGGCGCGTGATTATGGTGCGGCGCGCGATTGGCGCGATGTTCTGCCCAGCCTGATCTTGGCGATGGGCGCTGTTGCCGGTGCGGTCATCGCCGGTTGGCCAAATACTGAATTCATGATTTGGAGTGCTTGCGCTTTATTGCTCGCAGCACCCGGCCTGATCGGTTTCGCTGTTGCCACGCCTAACCAACCTGGAGAGTCCCATGCCCTTATACGCTCTTGATGACATCGCCCCCGAATTACCCGCCGATGGCAGCGCCTGGATCGCGCCCAATGCGCAGTTGATTGGTAAAATCCGTCTGGGCACGCAATCGAGCGTTTGGTTTGGTGCGGTGCTGCGCGGCGATAATGAATGGATTACCCTTGGCGCGCGCAGCAATATTCAGGAAAATTGCGTGCTGCATACCGATATCGGCTCGCCACTTACCATCGAGGAGGATTGCACCATCGGCCATTCGGTGACGCTGCATGGCTGCACCATTGGCCGGGGCAGCCTGATTGGCATGGGGGCGATTATTTTGAACGGTGCGGTGATTGGCGAGAACAGTATTGTCGGCGCTCACGCTCTGGTCACCGAGGGCAAAGTCTTTCCGCCCGGCTCGATGATTATGGGTTCGCCCGCCAGCGTGAAACGCAGCCTGCCCGAGCAGGCCGCGTCCCAACTGCGCCAATCGGCGCTGTTTTATGTGAAAAACGCCGCACGGTTCGCCCAGGGGCTGACCCTTATTGATTAAGCCGCATTCTGTGTCTCGGCTCAGCGTTTGCCGCTATGCATGAGCATCGCCAGCATGTAGCTGGCGGTTGCGGTCGCCAATAATGCAATAACGGGCTGGCTTTTTACGAAATCGAGCAAAGGCTGGGTCACGCCGCTCTGCGCTGCGGCATCAGCCGCATCGCTGATCGCATCCTTGGCGGCGCCATAGGCTTTTTGCGCCTTGCCGGAAACCTGATCGGCCATGCCTTCGCCGCGCATCCCCTCATCGCCGGTGGCGGACCCCAAACCTTCTTTGGCCTTGCCGATAAAATCGCGCGCGGTGCCGGTAACTTCGTTCTCATCCATGATTCGCACTCCATGATCACTGTTCATCAGCAGATGGCCGTTTGCGGGGGGCCAAACAAGCGGCAGGCCGCGTCGCGGGGGGCGCGGCTTGCCACCTGAGCGCGGAATTACCCAAATTATTTGAATAAAAACAGCTGCTTGTTTGTTTCGGGGCCGGATGAGGCTTGAGCATTACAAATCCATAATAAGGGGCCTCCCGCCCGACCTGATCGCGGCATTATCCCGAATCAGGCGGTCGATTTAGTAATGAAGTTGACATGATCGCCGTTTGCTGGACACATTATTGTGTGTCGCCTGATGCGACGCGACGCACCGAGCCGCAAACCGTCCATTCACAGGGAGACCACTATGGCCGATGGGATGAATGTCAAACTCAAACGTGATGCGGGGATCATCGGCTTGCTGTTTGCGAGTCTGGGCGGGATCATCGGCTCGGGCTGGTTGCTCGGCCCCCTCACCGCCGCCAAAATCGCTGGCCCCGCCGCGTTGATCGCCTGGGCGATTGGCGGATTCGCGGTGTTACTGCTCTCCTTTGTGTATGCCGAACTCGCAACGGCCTTTCCGCGCGGCGGGGCGGTGATTGCGTTTCCGAAATTATCGCATGGTAATTTGATGGCGACCATGCTCAGCTTCGTGGTGTTCCTGGGCTATGCCTCGGTCGCCCCCGCCGAGGCGTCGGCGGTGATCACCTATGCCAGCAACTACATTGCAGGGCTGGTCAATAAAGCCGGCGTGTTAACCACCGAAGGTTTCTTCGCCTCGGCGGTGCTGCTGGCGGTGTTCGCGGTGGTCAATATGCTGGCGATCAAATTGGTGTTGATGATCAACAGCACCTTGACCTGGTGGAAGCTGGCAATTCCGGCCCTCACCATTATCGTGTTTTTGTTCGCGGGTTTCCATGCCAGCAACTTCACCTCGCACGGCTTCGCACCCACCGGCGTCTCGGGCGTTTTCTCCGCCGTTGCCACCTCGGGCATCGTGTTCTCCTATCTGGGCTTTCGCCAGGCGGTGGAGCTTGCCGGTGAATCGAGCAACCCCAAACGCTTCCTGCCGATCGCGATTGTCGGCTCGGTGGTGATCGGGTTGATCATTTATGCCGGTCTGCAATTTGTGTTTATCGGTGCCATTCCGCCGGCCGATTTGGCCAAAGGCTGGGCCAATCTGAACTTCCAAGGCGCGTTCGGCCCGTTTGCCGGTCTGGCGACTTTGGCCGGGGTCGGCTGGTTGGCGACGTTGCTGTATATCGATGCCTTCATCTCGCCCTCGGGCACCGGCATTATTTACTTCACCACCACCTCGCGGGTGCTCTATGCCACCGGCAAAGAAGGTCTGATCGGCGGCAATTTTTTCGCCAAACTCTCCAGCGTCGGCGTGCCGGTGGTGGGCGTGATCATCACCTTCCTGGTCGGCCTGCTGTTCCTGGTGCCGTTTCCGTCCTGGCAGGGCATTGTGACCTTCATTTCTTCGGCCACCGTGCTGTCCTATGGCACCGGGCCGGTGGTGTTGCTCACCTTGCGCAAAACCATGCCGCAAGCGCAGTTCCCGCGTCCGTTCCTGCTGTCGGGCGCGCCGATTGTCGCCGGTATCGCCTTCATCATTTCCAATTTCATCATTTTCTGGAGTGGGGCGCATACCGATAACTTCCTGTTCGGCCTGATCGCGGTGTTTGCCATCGTTTATATCGCCTATGAGGCGATTCTCGGCGTCGGCCTCAGCAATTTGCATTGGCGCGGCGCGTGGTGGCTGGCGCCGTATTTCTTTGGCATGTGGCTGCTGACCTATTTGGGCCCGAAAGGCCTGGTTGGCGGCACCGGCTTGCTCAACCAGATCACCGACTCGGCGATTTTGGTGGTGTTCAGCCTGGTTATGCTGTTCATTGCGATGAATTCCGGCATGGTTGATCCCGAGGAAGCCAAGGCGACGATTCTCTCGGGTAACCCCGAACTGTTCGGCGCTGACTAACTGACGTCAGTGCAGCAAGCGGTCGTGGCGCATCCCGTCACGACCGCTTTTTGCTATCGCGACGCGAGCGTTGATATGACCAATGAATGGGAGCGAAAATGTCGCAAAATAATGAAATCCGGGTGATTGCCCATGTGCAGGCCCAACCCGGCGCTGAAGCCGCGATCAGGGAAGCTTTGATCACCTTAGTGCGCGCCACTCGCGCCGAGCCGGGCTGCATCGGCTACACCCTGCATGAAGATCCGGCCAAAGCCGGGCAGTTTTATTTCTACGAGATTTATCGCGATCAAGCGGCGCTTGATCATCATATGCAATCCCCACATCTCGCCGCAGCCTTCGCCGCCGTCGGCCATCTGGTCGCGGCAGAGCCGGTGATCACGCCGATCAAGGAAGTCGTGATTTAAGAGTCAGCGCCGCCTTACCGGGCGGCGCCCGCGGCCTCAAGCGCGCGCAAATAGGCCGCCCAGCGATACTCCTGCTCGCGGCCTAAACGGTGCAAATAATCCCAGGAAAAAATCCCGGTCGAATGCCCGTCATCAAAGCTGATGCGAATCGCATAATTTCCGTTCGGCTCGATTTGGTTGATGCCGACCTCGCGCTTGCCGCTGACCAATTGCCGCTCTGCCGGACTATGGCCCTGCACCTCGGCACTCGGGCTTTCGATTCGCAAATATTCCGCAGGCAGCGCAAAAACCGACCCATCGGCGAAGCTGATTTCCAGCAATCGCTCGGCGCGCTTGAGCCGGATTTCGGTGGGTTCGGGGCCAGCGTTCATTGATCGATCTTGCGCGCCTCATCGACCAGCATGATCGGGATGCCATCGCGCACCGGGAACGCCAATCCGGCCCGCTCGCTGATTAATTCCCCGGCGGTGCGATCATAGCGCAACGGCCCTTTGGTGAGAGGGCAGACTAGCAATTCCAACAATTTAGGATCAACCGGCGCGGTCTCGGTCATGCGCGCTCCGTATTCTGAAAAAATGGCGCACCCGAAGAGACTCGAACTCCTAACCCCCAGATTCGTAGTCTGGTGCTCTATCCAATTGAGCTACGGGTGCGATGCGGTTCGACTAGCCGATACCGCGCGCCACGGCAAGACCCGGCGGTCCGCATCGCACAACACAGATGACAAACCAGCCCTGAGATTTTATATCATACAACCATGAGTAGTGATTCCTCGGATTCTGCCGTCCGACCCGGTTATATTGTCTGGCTGATGCTGCTGCTCGGCGCGCTGACCCTCGCACCATTATTGACCACCCTCACCCCGCCTTTGCTCGATTACCCCAATCATCTGGCGCGCTGCTATATTTTGGCTCATTTGCCGACCAGCCCGACGCTGCGGCTTTATTATCGCAACGTGATGATGGCCCAGCCTAATCTGGCGCTTGATTTGATCATCCCGCCCATGGAGCGGGTGGTGTCGATTTGGCGGGCGGGCCAGATTTTTCTGGCATTTACGCTCCTTGCTTTGGTTGGAGGGAGCATTGCTCTGCATCGCGCCTGGTCCGGCCATTGGTCGAGCTGGCCCGCTTTGGCCTGGCTGCTCGGCTATAACCGGTTATTTTATTTTGGCTTCCTCGGCTATTTATTCGGGCTCGGCGCCGCATTGGGCGCTTGTGCGCTTTGGATCAGCCTGAGTAATCGCCCTTCGTTGCTGCGCTTCGCAAGCGGGCTTGCCTGTGCGAGCCTGATTTACCTGTTGCATCTCTATGCGCTCGGGATTTATGGCGTGCTGGTCGGTGGTTTTGAGTTGGATGATTGGCTGACCCATCCGCGCCCGCCAGCCGCACGGCTGGCCCGGCTCGCGGCCCTTGCCGGGCAATTTCTGCCTGCGGCTTTTTTGTTCCTATGGGTCAGCCCCACCGCAGGCGCTGTGCACCGCTTCGCCTGGGGTGGCTTTGTGCATCAATTAACCGAACCGCTGCATATGCTCGATGGCGTCACCCCGACGCTCGACCGACTGACCCTCGCTGGCCTGGTCACGCTGGTTTTGCTGCTGCTCGCCACCGGCCGCGCCACACTCGCGGCACCCGCGCGTATCCCGTTGCTCCTGCTTGGTCTGCTATTGTTAATCATGCCTAATGAATTATTTTCGAGCTTTGGCGCTAATCGCCGGATCCCGATTGCGCTGGCCTGCACCGTTCTCGCCGCCACTGATTGGCACCGGATCAGCGAGCGGCTGCGTCGCCGCATCCTGCTCGGGCTTTGTGCGCTCATCGCGTTGCGCACCGGCGCCACCATCCTGCGCTGGCGTGAGGATGCGCTGATTTATCGCCCCTATCTCACCGCGTTTCGCGCCCTGCCGACGGGCGCCACCCTGCTCGCGGCGGTGCCCGCGACGCCCGCCGACACCACCCCGCCGCTTTACCATGTGGATGCCTATGCGGTGATCCTGCGCCAGGTGTTTTTGCCCAGCCTGTTCGCCGCCCCTGATGATGCGGGCTCATCGGTTGCCTTTACGCCGCACTTCCAGGCCCTGCATCGGCGCACCCCGCCGGTGGTAATTTGGCCGCCCACCCTGGCCGCCTTGCGTCAACCCGACTTTGCAGCACGTCATGGTCCGTTCCGGCCTGCGCTCCGGCACGCTTATAGTGACGCGCTGGTGATCGATCCATCGGTGCTGCCGCGCATCGCCCAAGCGCCCGCGCGCTGCACGCTGATCGCCAGCGGCCCGGATTTCCGGCTCTTGGCGCTGCCCTGCAATGGATTTCGCTAGCCATGCGTAATGAGCGTTGGTTGTTCACGGACCCGCATCCTATTATCGCGCCGCGTCCAAGCACCAATAGGAATGGAGTGGGCCATGTCGTTCAAAATGATCGGCGCTTCTCTCATCATCGCCGCCATAGCCGGGTTTCCGAAACCTGCTTCGGCGCTAAGTCCGGATCTGATCGTCATTGCCGCACCGGGCCTGCCGGCCACCTGCGCCACCGAAACCTATCGCGTGCATGGCTCGGTCGCGTTTCCGGCTTTTTGCCAAAATGTCGAACAGGCGCTGCTGAGCAACGGCCCGTTCAACGCGGCCTTGCAACATGCCAGGCGCATCCATGCGGTGATTTCCTTCGCCGCTTTGCCCAGCGGTCGGGTGATCGCCACGTTGGTTAATCGCTCATCGGGCAATGCCCTGATTGATCGCTCCCTGCTCATCGCCTTGGCCGGGGTGCGCGCGCCGACCAGGGGCCATCGCACCGAGTTATTCGCCATGCCGATTTTGCTGCAAGCGGTCGATAACACCCCCGCCGTGGTGTTTCATGTGGTGGTGAAATAGCCGGTTAGAGTGTTTCTCACATGATGAGAAACACTCACCTCATATTTTGGCGGGCAACTTTATCCAATCAAATGATTCCATTTGATTGAATGTTGCCCTAGCGCAGCAAATACACCGCGAATAATCCCTCCGCGTCGGTCCAGACCCGGTCGGTGCGCCATCCTGCGCGGCTGGCCAGGGCTTGGAAGCGCGGGACGGCGTATTTATGGCTGTTTTCGGTGTGAATCGTCTCGCCCGCATTAAAGCGGATCATGGTGTCGCCGAGCCGGACGGTTTGGGCCATTTGGCTGCGCAAATGCATTTCAATCCGGTGCAATGCCGCGTTCCAGATAATCTGGTGGGTGAAGGTTTCGACAACGAAATCGGCGTCCGCCTCGCGGTTCAAGCGCGTCAGCAGGTTCAAATTGAACTGCGCGGTCACCCCGGCGGCGTCATCATAGGCCGGGATCAGCCGGGCGGGTGATTTCTCCAAATCGACCCCGATAATCAACGAGCCTTGCGCCCCGAGTTGCGCCTTGGCGCGCAGCAGAAACATCAGCGCCGCCTCAGGCTCCAAATTGCCGATGGTCGAGCCGGGGAAAAATCCAATGCGCTCCGCACCGATACCAGGCGGCAGCGCCACCGGCTGCATGAAATCAGCGGCGACCGGCACCACCTCCAGACCCGGATGGCTGCTGGCCATCCGCGCGTGCAGCGCATCGAGCGCCGCCTCGGCGATATCGATGGGCACATAGCGCGCGGGGGCGAGGGCGGGGATCAACAAAGCCGCCTTCGCTTCATCGCTCGCGCCATATTCGATCAAATCAGCGCCCGCAGGCAAAAATTCGGCCAATTCCGGGGCAATTCGCCGCAAAATCGCGGTTTCGCTGCGGGTCAAATAATATTCGGGCAGGTTGGTAATCGCGTTGAACAAGGCGCAGCCTTGCGCATCGTAGAATAATTTCGGCGGCAGGGTTTTCGGCGTGGCGGTTAATCCCGACAAGGCCGCGATCCGCACCGGATCATCCGCGATGTCGTTCAGCCGTGCGCGCTGGGCCCGATCCATGCTCAATAATCCTGCGCCAGCCGCAATCCGGAAAATTGCCAGCGTTTATCGGGGTGAAAGAAATTCCGGTAGCTCGCCCGCTGATGTCCGGCAGGGGTCGCGGCGGAGCCGCCCCGCAGCACCATCTGATTGATCATGAATTTACCGTTATATTCGCCAATCGCGCCGGTAACCGGGCGGAACCCCGGATAGGGCCGATAGGCGCTCTCGGTCCATTGCCATACCGACCCGGTCATCGCGCGCAGGCGCGGATCACCGCAGGCCGCTTCCCATTCCGCCTCGCTCGGCAGGCGCGCGCCCGAGCCCAGCTTCCCCGCCCAACGCGCCAAGGCATCGGCCTCATACCAGGAGATATGCGCAAGCGGTGCGCGCGGATCAACCAACGCAGCACCACCCGGCCCAAAGCCGTGCCATTGCCCATCCAGTTGCCGCCAATAAAGCGGCGCGCGCCAATCTTCGGCTTGCACCAGCGCCCAGCCATCCGCCATCCACAGGCTCGGCGTCTGGTAGCCACCATCGGCGATGAAATCGCGCATCAACCCACAACGCACCACCGAGCGCGCCAGGCGATACGGCTCCAGCCAAACCTTATGGCGCGGTGTTTCATTATCAAAGTGAAATTCTTCACCCCGATGACCAATCTCGATCAACCCGCCGTCAAACGACACCCACTCCTCACGCGCATCATCGCCGTCATCTATGGGCAAAGCCCAGCCGGGAATCGCTGCGGGCAGCAGCGGGTTTTGCGAAAAAGCGTGGGTGATATCGGTGATCAGCAATTCCTGATGTTGCTGCTCATGATTGAGCCCCAGCGTCACCAGTTCAGTCACGTCAGACCCTGCGCTAGCCAATAAATCCTGCATCGCCCGATCCACATAAGCCCGATAATCGCGCACCCGCGCTGCATCGGGCCGGGTGATCATGCCGCGCGCCCCGCGCGCCTGGCGCGGCCCGACCGCCTCGTAATAGGAATTGAACAAAAACCCGAAATCCGGGTCAAATATCTGATAATCAGGCAGGGTTGCGCACAGCACGAAATGCTCAAAAAACCAGGTCGTATGCGCCAGATGCCATTTGGCCGGGCTAGCATCCGGCATCGATTGCAGCGCCTGATCCTCGGCGCTTAAAGCCGCCGCCAGCCGGTCGCTATGGGTCCGCACCGCGATAAACTGGCCGAGCAGTCCAATCTCTCCGGCCCGTTCTGGCGCCGCCATCCAGCGCGTGGTCACCTGCATATCCATCGATTGCGTTCCCTGATCGTTCAATCCGGCTTGTGCAGCATCATATCAATATGAACGATGCGCTGCACAAGATACCGATCAGGTTCGGCGCCTTATCGATTAGTCAAGGTTTAATGTACGCAAATCCATGCTGTTCGAGCTGCACAATCCGGATCACCCCGGCGGGCACAATCACCGGTTGGGGCAACAATACTGGCATATGTCCCAATTTCCGCGCCATCGCCTCCATGGTATTGTGGCAGGCATCGAACTCAACCCCTTCGGCGGCCATGGATTCAATCCGCTTCGCGTCGGGACTATGGGCGAGCAGCATGTTCAGTCCGGGGCCGAACGCCACCACCACGATCTGGATTTTATCCGGTCCCATATAATCCAGCATGTTTTGGACATTATTCAAGACCAGCGTCCAACGCTTGGGTTTATTCTGATCGACCTGGATCACCACATGCGCATGCGCGAACGGATGCTGTTGCAAAAAGCTTGGCTGGTTGAACTTGAAGCTCTTTAGCATCGAAGGATTAGCGTGCGCGCTCCCGACCATGCCGCAAGCGAGTGCGGCTAATCCCCATCGGCGCCAATTTTTGATCATGCGATTTTCCCCTCCCTGATCGCCCCGCTGATAGCTCGGCGAGAAACGATACCGAGATTACGGTCGTGATGCAAAGCAGATCGGCGCCCGCGCCAATGGTGATGCCGCGCATTTCCCGCTACCGCTCGATCATGAGCAATGCGCCAGAGTTGGGTCATCCGCACAATCAAGCGCTGCGCAATGCGATTTTGCTGGCTGGGATTTTATTGATCGCGAGTAATTTGCGCCCGGCCATTACCTCGGTCTCGCCTGTGCTCGGCCTGTTGCGCACCGATTTCGGCCTGAATGCGTATGGCGAAACCGCCCTGGCCACGATCCCGGTGGTCTGTTTCGCTGGCTTCGCCCCCGCTGCTTTGCCCCTGCAACGCTGGCTCGGCGTCGAGCGCACCACCCAATGGCTGCTTTTCGCGCTGGTCGCGGGTCTTGCCCTCCGCCTGACCGGGGGTGCGGTCAGCTTGTTTGGCGGCACCGCGCTGGCCACCGCGGCCTTGGCAATGGGCAATGTGTTGTTGCCCGCCATCGTCAAACGCGATTTTCCGCATCGGGTCGGGCTAGTGACTGGCCTCTATGTGACGGTGCTGAATGCCGCCGCCGCCACCGGCTCGGCGATTGCCGTGCCGCTCGCGCGCCAAGCGGGCTGGCGCGCACCACTCGGCTTTTGGCTGATCCCGGCGATCGCCGCCGCGCTGATGTGGCTGCCGCAGCTGCGCCACGGCGCGCATCGGTTGAAACTGGCGCATCGCAGCGGGGCATTCGCCGCGCTAAGCCGCCAGAAACTGGCTTGGCAGGTCGCGATTTTTATGGGCATGCAGTCAATGGGGTTTTATTCGATCCTGTCCTGGCTGCCGAGCATTCTGCGCGCCCATGGCGTCAGCGCGGTGCAGTCGGGCCTGATGCTGTCCTCAACCATGTTGATCGCCATCCCGATCTCGCTGCTCACCCCGGCGATTGCCGCGCGCAGGCCGGATCAACGCCTGCTGCTCGGCGGGGTGATGGCGAGCTGTGCCATTGGCTATTTGCTGATTTTGCTCGCCCCGCGCCTGCTCGGCTGGCCCGCGATGCTGTTCATCGGGGTGGGGCAGGGGGCGGCATTCCCGCTCGCTTTGACCCTGATCGTGCTGCGCAGCAAAGACAGCACCACCGCGATGGGCCTATCGGCCTTCGCCCAATCGATTGGCTATGCGATTTCCATCGCCGGACCGCTCGGCATGGGCGCGATCCATGCCGCGACCGGCAGTTGGATCGCCGCCCTGTTATTCCTGCTCTCGACCTTGATTTTCGCCAGCTGGAGCGGTTTCGCCGCTGCGGGAAACCGCACGCTCAGCCTGTAGGCGGCTCAGCCAGCGGCCCACTCAGCGGATCAATCCGTGCGAGTTCCGCCCCGGCTTCGACCAGCGCACCGACCGCGCCATCGATCAGCGCCACCACCCCATCGGCGGGCGCCACCACCCGCATTTGCACCTTCATTGCCTCTAACAAAAACAACAAATCACCCTTGCTGACGACATCATTCAACCCGACCGCGACCTGTAATATTTTCCCCGGCATCGGCGCGCGCACCGAACGATCCAGCGCCGTTTCGCGCGCAGCACCTGCATAAGGGTCAACCAGGGTCAGGCTACAGCGCACCCCGGCCTCATGCACAATCAGCGTATCGCCCGCGCGCACCACACTGACCGAGCGGCTTTCACCATCCAACGTCAACGCCAACCGATCCGGGGCCAAAGCTTGAGCGCGAACGCTCATACGGATGGTGTCTATTTCCAGATCGAACCGATCATCGGCCAGCGGATAAATTCGCAACCGATAGGTCGTTGTTTCATCGCGGAGTGAAAAATCCTGATATCCAACGCCATTCACCCGAAACGCCGACGCACTGCCCCAGGGCGAATCCGGGTCCGCCGGATCAATGCGCACCGGTGCTAAATCGGCTAAATACCGCGCTGCGGCGGCGGCCAAAATTCGCGGCGTCGCCTGCGCCTCTGGCGCTAACAACACCGCCTCATGCCGACCAATAAAGCCGGTATCCAGCTGGGCTTGCGCAAAATCAGCCAACCCCGCAATCCGGCGCAGGAGCGTCAAATTACTGCGCACCCCTTCGATTTCGGTCTCCGCCAGCGCATGGGTCAGCATGCGCACCGCCGCCGCCCGGTCCGGGCCATGCACAATCAGTTTCGCCAGCATCGGGTCGTAATGGATGCTCACCGCATCGCCAACGCGCACACCGCTTTCGATCCGTGCGTTATCAGGCCAGCGTAAATGCGAAATAACCCCAGTCGAGGGCGCAAAATCATGCGCCGGATCTTCGGCATAAAGCCGCACCTCAATCGCATGACCGTCAATGCGCACATCATCCTGACGGCAGGGCAGGGGTTCGCCCGCAGCGACCCGGAATTGCCATTCGACCAAATCAAGCCCGGTAATCGCCTCGGTCACCGGATGCTCAACCTGCAAGCGGGTGTTCATTTCCATGAAGTAAAACGCATCACCTTCGACAATGAACTCCACCGTCCCCGCACCGACATAGCCAATCGCGCGCGCCGCCGCACAGGCCGCATCGCCCATCGCCCGCCTGCGCGCCAGCGTCATAAACGGTGCTGGCGCTTCCTCGATGATTTTCTGATGCCGTCGTTGGATCGAGCAATCACGCTCGAATAATGAAATCACGTTCCCCTGCTGATCGGCGAAAACCTGAATTTCAATATGGCGGGGCCGGGTCAAATAACGCTCAATCAGCACCCGTTGATCGCCGAACGCAGCCAGGGCCTCGCCTTGCGCTAACGCCAAAGCCTCAGCAAAATCCTCGGCGCGTTCAACAATGCGCATCCCTTTGCCACCACCGCCCGCCGAGGCTTTGATCAAGACCGGAAAGCCGATACGCGCGGCTTCATCAGCGAGCAGGCCAGGTGTTTGATCGGTGCCATGATAGCCCGGCACCAGCGGCACGCCTGATTTTTGCATCAATTCCTTGGCCGCCGCTTTCGAGCCCATCGCGCGGATCGCAGCCGCAGGGGGCCCGATAAAAACCAGCCCGGCTTGCGCGCAGGCTTGCGCGAATTCCGCATTCTCGCTGAGAAAACCATAACCCGGATGCACCGCATCGGCACCGGCTTGATGGGCGGCGGCGATGAGTTTTGCCCCATCCAAATAGCTCTCGCGCGCCGGTGCCGCGCCAATCGCATAGGCTGCATCAGCGTCCTGCACATGCGCTGAAGTCGCATCCGCCTCGGAATAAACCGCGATGCAGCCAATGCCCATTTTGCGCGCGGTGCGCATCACCCGCCGCGCAATCTCCCCACGATTAGCCACCAACACCGAACGGATTGGGGAAATTGTCATGATTTTGCTCCGGATTTTACAAAAGCGGGCCTGCGGCGTTGCAAAAACGCTTCCACTCCTTCGCGCCCCTCAGCGCCAGCGCGCTGGCGCGCGATCAAAAGCTGGGTTTCACCCATGAGGTCGGCATCAATCGCCCGATGGGAAACGGTGCGGATCAGAGCCTTGGAGGCGGCTTGCGCACCCGGCCCCCCTTGGGCCAAGTGATCTAACATCGCGTTTGTCGCCGCCTCCAGCGCCTCTGGCTCGACCATCTGATGCACCAGCCCCAGCTGCAACGCGGTCGCGGCGTCAAAAATCTCAGCGGTCAAAAAATACCGCCGGGCGGCGCGCGCACCAATGGCGGCCACCGCATAAGGGCTGATCACGGCGGGGATCAGCCCCAATTTGACTTCGGAAAAACAGAATTTCGCGCTCGGCACCGCGATTGCGATATCACAACAGGCCACCAAACCAACCCCGCCGCCAAATGCCGATCCCTGGACCATGGCAATGGTCGGCATGGGCAAAACATCAAGCTGGTGCATAAGGGTTGCCAAGCCACCGGCATCGGTGATGTTTTCCGCCATCGAATAGCTGGCCATTCGGCGCATCCAGGCTAAATCAGCGCCCGCCGAAAAACTCTTGCCGGCCGCGCGCAGCACCAAAGCCCGCAGGTCCGGCATCGCGGCTAAGCGCGCCAGATGATCATTGAATTGGGCAATCATCGCGTCATCGAACGCGTTATGCACCTCAGCCCGGTTCAAAGTGAGAGTCGCCACCGCGTCATTGATGGTGAGTATAACAGCATCGTTCATGACATCACATCCGAAACAAGCCAAAGCGCGTCGGCTCAGCGGGTGCGTTGAGCGCCGCCGAGAGGCCGAGGGCGAGCACCATGCGGGTATCGGTCGGATCGATCACCCCATCATCCCACAGCCGCGCGCTGGCGTAGTAAGGCTCGCCCTGCGCCTCATATTGCGCCTCAATCGGCGCGCGAAACGCGGCCTCGTCGGCGGCGTCCCACTGACCGCCTTTGGCCTCGATATTATCGCGCCGCACCTGCGCTAACACCGATGCCGCTTGCGGCCCGCCCATCACCGAAATCCGCGCATTCGGCCACATCCATAAAAACCGCGGATCATAGGCCCGCCCGCACATGCCGTAATTGCCAGCGCCAAACGATCCGCCAATAATCACGGTAAATTTTGGCACCTTCGCGGTCGCCACCGCCGTCACCAGCTTGGCACCATCCTTGGCAATGCCCCCTGCCTCATAGCGGCGCCCGACCATGAAGCCGGTGATATTTTGCAAAAACACCAAAGGGATTTGCCGTTGCGCACAAAGCTCGATGAAATGCGCGCCTTTGAGGGCGGATTCAGAAAATAACACGCCGTTATTCGCGATAATTCCCACCGGATAGCCCCAAATCCGCGCGAAGCCGGTGACCAAGGTGGTGCCGTAGCGGGGCTTGAACTCATCAAGCGCGCTGTCATCGACGATGCGCGCAATCACCTCGCGCACATCAAAAGGCGTGCTCAATTCGGGCGGGATGATCCCGTATAAATCAGCCGGATCATAAAGCGGCGGCCGGGGAGCTATGCGATCAGCCATGCCGTACTTGCCCCGGTTCAACCCGCCAATGATCCCGCGCGCCAGGCCGAGCGCGTGCGCATCGTTTTCGGCAAAATGATCGGCCACGCCGGAAATGCGGGTATGCACATCCGCCCCGCCCAATTCCTCCGCCGTCACAATCTCGCCGGTCGCCGCCTTCACTAACGGCGGTCCACCCAGAAAAATCGTGCCTTGCTCGCGCACGATGATGCTCTGATCGGCCATCGCGGGCACATAGGCGCCACCCGCCGTACACGAGCCCATCACCACCGCGATTTGCGCAATCCCGGCTGCCGACATCGTCGCCTGATTATAAAAAATCCGGCCAAAATGCTCACGATCGGGAAACACCTCATCCTGGTTGGGCAAATTCGCCCCGCCAGAATCGACCAGATAAATGCACGGCAGATTATTTTGCGCCGCCACCGCTTGCGCGCGTAAATGTTTCTTCACCGTCAGCGGAAAATAGGTGCCGCCTTTCACCGTCGCGTCATTGGCGATAATCACGCATTCGCGCCCGGCCACCCGACCAATGCCGGTAATAATCCCGGCCGAGGGCACCTCGCCGCCATACAGACCCTGTGCGGCGAGTTGGCCGAGTTCAAGGAAAGGCGATGCCGGATCGATCAGGCTTCTAATCCGGTCGCGCGGCAGTAATTTCCCGCGCGCCAGATGTTTTTCGCGCGCAGCCTTCCCGCCGCCTTCCCTGATTTGCGCGACCGTCGCGCGCAGCCGTGCGACTAAATCGGTCATCGCCGCCTGATTGGTTTGAAACGCTGAACTGCGGCGGTCGATTGCGGTCGGGATCGGGGTCATGACGCGAAACCTCGCCTTACCGGCTGATTATCCGTGATTATTTTCATGGGTTATTTTATTGCGCGGATCATCGCCGCCGACAAGGGTGCGTCTCCGCTTCAGCGCGATCAGCGCCAGCGCGACCAGCACGGGCGGCCCATCCCACACATAGCGTCGCGCCAATCGCCTTGGCTCCAGCGCCAGCCGCCACGCCCATTCGAGTGCGAGTGCGCGAATCCAAGCGGGCGCACGCCGGATCCGCCGCGCCGCAAATAAAGGGGCGGCGCCGACGCAAAGGCCAAGTCCGGTCGCATCGCCCGCTTGGGCGATGGCATAAGCCAGCCGTTCCTGGCGCGGCGAGCCGACGGCCAGCAACACCAAGGCGGCCTGCTGTGCGCGCACCACAGCACAGACCCGCGCAAAGGCCACCGAGTCGGTATCCAGCCCCATCGGTGGTTGATAATGCTCAATCACCAAATGATCGAACCGCACAGCAAGCGCCTGCGCATCCGCCTCACTCAGCCCGACCAGCAACACCGATGATCCGCGCGGTAGCCGGGCCAGGAGCTGCGCGGTCAAATCCGCCCCGGTCACCACCGATACGGGCTGGCGTCCCAGCCGCCGCAGTAAAACGCCAATCACCTCAGAATCGAGCAAACACAGCCACGCCGCCGCATAGGCCGGTCGCAGAGGCGGATCGCGCCGCAGCCGTGCTAAATGATCGGTGTTCGGCGTTACCACATAGGCAAAGGCCGCCGCCGGATCGCGAGCGCGGCAAAGCTCAACCGCTTGCTCAAGACTAAGCGGCGCAAACCCCACCCCGAACAGCTCCAGCGTCATCGCGTGTTCCAAGGTTAAATGATCAGGGGGCAAATCGCAGCTCCAATTCGGCGCGAAATTCATGCGCCGCCAATCCCGGAACCCGGTGCCGCCACGCCTCGGTCAGTTCGGGGGCCACCGTG
>JAJZEG010000024.1 GCA_021828605.1 Pseudomonadota bacterium
CGATGATTATTTCGTCAGCCGCAAGCTGTATCCGAATGTCGATTTCTATTCCGGCATTATTCTTAAAGCGATGGGCTTCCCCACCACCATGTTCACCCCGCTCTTCGCGCTCGCGCGCACCACCGGCTGGATCAGCCAGTGGATGGAAATGATCGAGGATCCGCTGCAACGCATCGGTCGCCCGCGCCAGCTTTATACCGGCGCGCCGCAACGCGACTATGTCGATATCGCCGCCCGCTAACGCTATCCGTCAAGCACCACCAACACCAAGCGAGACCATCATGTCAAACCTGTTTCTTCCCCTGCGCGCCGGGGCGTTTACCTTACGCAACCGAATCATCATGGCGCCGCTCACCCGTGCGCGGGCGGGCGATGTGCGTATCCCCAACGCCTTGATGGCCGATTATTATGCCCAACGCGCCTCAGCGGGAATGATCCTGTCCGAGGCGACGTCGGTCACCCCGATGGGTGTCGGCTACGCCGCCACACCGGGTCTGTGGTCCGAACAGCAAGTGGCCGGTTGGCGGCTGATCACCGATGCGGTGCATCGTGAAGGTGGCTTGATCCTCGCCCAGCTTTGGCATGTCGGGCGGATTTCCGATCCGATGTTTCTGGATGGCGCCATGCCGGTGGCACCCAGTGCCGTCGCGGCAACCGGCCATGTTAGTCTGGTGCGCCCGGAAAAACCCTATGTCACGCCGCGCGCGCTCGATCAGTCTGAAATTCCCGGCATCATCGCCGCCTATCGTCGTGCCGCCGAAAACGCGCAGCGCGCGGGCTTTGATGGCGTCGAACTGCATGGCGCGAACGGCTATCTGCTCGACCAGTTTTTGCAAAATGCCAGTAACCAGCGCGATGATGACTATGGCGGCTCCATCGAAAACCGCGCGCGCCTGCTGCTCGAAGCAACCGACGCCGCGATCAGCGTGTGGGGCGCTGACCGCGTTGGCGTTCATCTCGCACCGCGTGGCGACGCGCATAGCATGGGCGATTCCGACAAGTTGGCCACCTTCAGCCATGTCGCGCGCCAACTCGGTGCGCGTAAAATCGCCTTTATTTGCGCGCGCGAACATAAGGCTGCCGACTGGATCGGCCCGCACCTCAAAACCCTGTTCGGTGGCACCTATATCGCCAATGAAGGGTTCGATCAGGCGAGCGCCGAAGCCACCATCGCGGCGGGTGAGGCCGATGCGGTCGCGTTCGGTAAGCTCTACATCACCAACCCCGATCTGGTGGAGCGTTTCGCCGAAAGCCTGCCGTTGAATCCCGCCAATAAAATTGGCTTTTACCAAGGCGGCGCCGAAGGCTATACCGATTACCCAACAGCCAAACGGGCCGCGTAACCCAACCTGAACGCTGCGGAGATACGATGAACGCCAAGCCTCAAAAAATCATCGTTATGGGCGGCAGCCGGGGCATCGGCCTCGCCATCGCCCATGGCTTCGCTGCCCAGGGGGCCGATATCGCTTTATGCGCCCGAGGCGCTGAGGGGTTGGAAGCCGCGCGGCAATCCCTCGCGACCTTCGGCACCAAAATTTTCATATCCCCCTGCGATCTCGCGGATGCGTCGCAAATCGCGGCCTTCATCCCGGCCGCCGCCGATGCGCTTGGCGGGGTTGATGTGCTCGTCAACAATGCCTCGGGCTTTGGCATGTCCGATGACGAGGCGGGCTGGGAAGCCTCGTTCACTATCGATGTGATGGCCATCGTGCGCGCCAGCAAAATCGCCCAGCCTTATCTCGCGGCCTCGCACGCGGCCTCCATTATCAATATCGCCTCGATTTCCGGCTTGCGCGCCTCGAACCGCAGTGCTCCCTACGCCGCCGCGAAAGCCGCGGTCATTCAACTCACCACCACCCAGGCCCGCTTGCTCTCGCGCGAGCGGATCCGGGTCAACGCAATTTCCCCCGGCGCCATCGAGTTCCCTGGCGGGGTCTGGGACCAACGCAAACAGGACAACCCCACCCTCTATGCCAATACCCTCGCCTCAATCCCCTTCGGTCGCCTCGGCACCGCCGAAGAAGTCGCCGAGGTGGCACTATTTCTCGCCTCGCACGCGGCGCGCTGGGTAACCGGGCAAAATATTTGCGTGGACGGCGGCCAGCTGCTGGGTGGCTATGCCTGAGCCAAGCCCGCTTGGAGCCCGGCGCACGCTCGGCGTGGCGCTGTCGGGCTCTGGCTTGCTGCTCGGCGCGCATATCGGTGCCTTGCAAGCGGTTGCCGATGCAGGCTGGGAGATTGCCGATATTGCGGGCACCAGCGGCGGCGCCATCATCGCCGCCTGTTTCGTCTCGGGGATGAGCCTCCAAGCGATGCGCGATCTCTATCTCAACGCCGATTTTACGGCGTTAGTGCCGATCAGTATCACCCCGATCACACTGATCCGGCTGCTTCTAACCAAGGGTTTGGTCAACCCGGCCCCTTTTCGCAACTGGCTGATCGCAAATTTGGGCGAAAAAGCCTTCGGCGATGCCGTCATCCCCTGCACCTTGCTGGCTTCCAACCTGAGCACGGAATCAAGCGAAATCTGGAGCAGCGCCACCACCCCGGCCACCCCGCTCTGGGAGGCCGTTTTTGCCTCAGCCGCATTCCCGCTGATTTTTCCACCGGTTTTATCGAACGGCCATTATTTGCAGGATGGCGGTCTATACGATGATATTCCGGTGGATATGCTCACCACCCAAAACAAACTCGCCGTCATGGTCGGCGGTCGCGCCCGACCGCTCCAGGGCTCGCCCAGCCTGCTCGGCTTGCTGGTGCGCGATATCGAAATTTTGTTTTTAGCTAATAACGAACATGTGTTGAACAGTGCGGCAAAACAAGGCGCTGTCATCGCCTACGCCGAATGCAAAGACACCCCCATTTTCGACGTCCATATCTCTGCCGCCACGCGCCAGTTTTTGTTCGAGGCCGGATATCAAGCAACCAAAACCGCCCTCACCAAGCTCAGCCCCGCCGAGGCCGCCTGAACCCTTAACGAACCAGATTCGTGGGCCGATGCCCGGCCAACACCGCAACAATCCCCTCAAGCGCCAACAGCCCCATCGCCAACCGGGTCTCGCGGGTCGCGCTGCCAATATGCGGCAGCACCACCACATTCTCTAACATCAAATAATCCCAGGGCACTGCGGGCTCCTGCACAAACACATCCAAGCCAGCCGCCGCAATCCGCCCCGAGCGCAACGCCGCCGCCAGTGCCGCATCGTCAATCGTGCTGCCCCGTCCGGTATTCACCACAATTGCACTCGGCTGCATCTGCTCGATCCGCGCCTCATTCAGCCAATGACGCGTCGCCGCACCGCCGGGCAAATGGATCGACAAAACATCACACCGCGCCAAAAACTGGGATTCATCGCTAACAAATTCAGCACCATCCGCCTCGTCCGATTGGCGCCGATTATGGTATATCACCTGCATCGACAGGCCCCGCGCCATCCGTGCCAGCGCGCGGCCAATGCGCCCCATGCCCAAAATACCAAGGGTTTTGCCTTCCAGACTACGTCCCATCATGAAATCCGGCGTCCAGCCCCGCCAGCCACCCGCCCGCACCAGCCGCTCGGCCTCCCCGGCACGGCGTGCCGCCATCAGCATCAAAGTCAAAGCAAGTTCAGCGGTCGCAAACGACAACACATCCGGCGTGTTCACCACCGCCAGGCCCCGCGCGCTTGTTGCGTCAAGGTCAATGTGATCGGTGCCCACTGAAAATGTGCCTAACACTCCAACGCTGGCGGGCAGTCGCGCAACCAGCCGCGCATCAATCCGATCAGCCGGCGTCACTAACGCGGCATCGGCACCCTCCAGCGCCGATAAAAACACCTCCGCATCGAAAGCGCCTGACTGGTTCAAAAACACCGGCGTCACGCTGTCGGGCATCCGTGCCAATAGCTGATCAGGCAGTGCCCGGGTGATCACTAATCGGTTCATGGTCTAAGCCTCAATTCCTCTAACGCCGCGATTGTATCAAAATCCTGCAACACCGCATCATTCTCCATCGCCACTTCGGCAATCGCGTCACCCTGTTGCGCAAATAGGCTGCGTGCCCCTTGATCGCCCTGCAACGCCGCGATGAACGGAAAAAATCGCCGATCCCATAATACCGGATTGCCGCGCTTACCCCGATAGGTCGGAACCACGATAGTCCGCCCCTCATCGGGGTCATAGGCGTCAATAATTTGCCGCAACGCGGCCTGATCCACCAACGGCATATCACCGAGGCAAATCAGCACACCATCAATATCAGCCGGCAAAGCGGCAATGCCCGCCTTCAAACTTTCAGCCATGCCCAATTCATACTGCTCGGCCACAACCAAACGAACCTTACGCCCCGCCAGGCAGTCCGCAACCCGCTCCTGCGCGTGCCCGGTCACCACCACAACCGGATTAAGCTGAGCTGCAATCACATGATCCGTTGTGGTCTCGATCATGGTGCGGCCATCAGCCAACATTGTTAGTAACTTATGCTGCGGTGCTGCGCGCGATGACCGACCGGCGGCCAAAATGATCGCGGCAATTTTCGGTGTCGCGCGTGCGGGGTCGGGTGATACGCGCCGGGCGGGACGGGCGCTGAAATCCTTCAACAGGCCACCAACCCCCATCCGGGCAATCATCATTTTATCGAGAGTTTCACTAGCAAAAACTCGATCAAGCACGAAATCGATCCCGTTTAGTTTCGGGCTGCGCGCACAGCCGGGCAGCACAATCGCTGGCACTGCGCCGATGCGGCCAATACAAATCAAATTGCCCGGATCAACCGGCATGCCAAACCGTTCAATCACCCCACCCGACGCGACGATGGCGCTGGGCGCCACGTCACCACGATCCGTCACCGCCGAGGCGCCAGCAATCAGCACAATATCAGCAGCCTGCCCGATAAAATTTTGGATCGCCGCCGCAATCGGCCTCGTCTCGTGCGTCACCGTACAAGGCTCAAGCAACTGTCCCCCGCGCGCCTGCACCCGCGCACGGGTCACCCCAATCGTTGCCTCGATCACGCTCTCTTTGACATGCGCCAGCCGCGACAACACCAATCCCACCCGCAAGGGCCGAAACATTTGCACCCGCATCAAGGGTTCGCCCGCGAGATCAAGGCTGGCCGCCTCTAACACCGCACCCGCCACTGCAAACGGGATAATCTTCAACGTGGCGACCATATCGCCCTCGGTCAGCCGGGTTGCATCGGGCAGGGTGGCAAGCGTGATCGCTTCATCCAGCGCATTGAGCGCGGCAACCTGCTCCACATTAATCCTGAGCAGCCCAGCATATTTGGCGAATAAATTCACCCGCCCATGGATCGGCGGCCCCGCACGCAGCCCGCCAACCGCGAGCAATCGCCCCAGCCGGTCCGCCGCCTGCGCCTCAGCCACATCATCCGCCTCTAACAACGCAACATGTACCGTCGAAATTCCAGCTTCCATCATCGATGCAATCTGCTGCGCACCAAGCACCGTCCCCTTCGCAATCAGCCCGCCGGGCAAGCGCAGCGAATGGGCTAGTATCGCACCCTCTAATCCAGCCTCTATTGTGCGTTTGGCAAAAATCACGCGAGCCGCTCACGCCGCTTCCCGCGCCGCGCGCCGATGATTTCAGCAATCACCGATACCGCAATTTCCGGCGCTGTCCGTGCGCCAATATCCAACCCCACCGGTGAGGCAATGCGCGCTAAATTGGCCTCGTCAAATCCCGCTTCACGCAACCGGTCCAACCGCCGCGCATGGGTGCGCTGCGACCCCAGCGCACCGATATAAAACGCTGCCGAGGCCAGCGCACTGGTCAAAGCCGGATCATCCAATTTCGGATCGTGGGTTAAGGTCACAATGGCGGTGCGCGCATCGATCTGCATGGTCGCGAGTGCCTCATCAGGCCATGCCGTGTCGATGCGCACATTCGGAAATCGCTCGGGTGCGGCAAAGCCGGTGCGCGGATCAATCACCGTCACATCAAACCCGGACGTCACCGCCAAAGGCGCCAAGGCCTGCGCAATATGCACCGCCCCCACAATAACCAAACGCGGCGCCGGATTGCGCGCTTCGATAAACCAGCGCTCCGCACCAATCTCAACAATGGCGGTCCGGTCCGCCGCCAACGCATCCGCACCCGCTTGCGCCAGGGCCGCCTGCGCCGCCGGGTCGGGCAGCACAAAACTCACACCATCCGCCAGCCGCACCGCATAGGCGACCGGTCGCCGCGTGGTCGCCGCTTCGCGCAAAGCCGCAAGATGCCCTTGTTTCATGTCAATTTCTCAACCAGCACACTAACACTGCCCCCACAGGCCAGCCCAACCGCCCAGGCCGTTTCATCCGCAACACCATACTCTAAAACCTGGTTTTGGCCGGTCGCCATCACCTCCTGCGCCGCGTCGGCGACAGCGCCTTCAATACATCCCCCGGAAACCGAGCCTTCCATCCGCCCGCTTCGCGTCAACACCATTCGGCTTCCGGCAGGACGCGGCGAACTTCCCCAGCTCTGCATAACCGTGGCAATCGCCACCGTCTCGCCCTCCGCCAGCCAGCCTGCGGCAATGCCCAAAATATCCTCAATCCCCGCAGCGCGCGGCGCGGCCCGATCATCGGTCATTGGTTACCTCTCCCTAACAGCAGAGTTTTGTCAGACAATGCGGGGCGTGACAGCGCGTCAATCAGCGACCGCAAACTCGCCAAACTATGGATCGCCCGAAACTCATCGACATGCGGCAAAATAGCCTTCGCACCTTGGGTAATCGGTAAAAACCCCGCATAGCGCAGCAAGGGATTTAACCATATCAAACGCCGCGTTGAGCGATGCAGTCGCGCCATCGCGTCAGCCAACCCCGCCGCGCCATCGCGGTCCAGCCCGTCGGTCACCAAGAGCACCACGGCGCCTTGCGCTAACGTCCTGCGCGCCCAGAGCCGATTGAACTGCTCAATCGCCTCGCCAATCCGCGTGCCGCCGGACCAATCCGGCACACTGCCCGCCACCGCCTCGAACGCCGCTTCGGGGTCACGGCGCGCCAGTTGCCTGGTGATATTGGTCAAGCGGGTGCCGAACAAAAACACCGTGACCCGGTCACGATCATTCGCCACAGCGTGCAAAAAATGCAGCAAAATTTGCGCATACCGCGCCATCGAGCCGGAAATGTCGCACAGCACAACTAACGGCGGCGGCTTGGTCAAGCGGGCGCGGCGGCTCAATTGCAAAATTTCCCCCGAATGCCGCAATGATTGGCGCAATGTCGCTTTCAAATCCACCATGGAGCCCCGGTCATCGCGGCGGGTCCGCCGGGTGCGGCGCTGATCCAGCGGCAGGCGAAGCCGGGCGATCTCGGTTTTCGCATCATTGATTTCTGCCGCGCTCATCGCCTCGAAATCCATGGTTTCCAATTTTTCCTGCGCCGAGGCCGTGAGTTGCGCATGAACCTCGCGTGCCTCATCCGGGCCCGGCGGTCGCTCGCGCGATTTTGCCGCCGACATCGCCTCCGCCAACCGGCGCGACCCCGCAGGCGCTTTTTCCTGGTTCGGCGCGCGACCTTCCATCGCCGCCAAAATTTCGGCAAAGCGCGCCGCGTCCGGATTGCGCCAGAACAGGTCAAACGCCTGATCAAACACCATCTCGTCCTCGTGACGGCGAAGCATCACCGTGCGCAAGGCGGCCCGCAACGTCCGGCGATCGCTGATATCCACCATGCTGAGCGCGGTGATCGCCGCGAGAGTTTCGCCCGGCCCGATTTGCAAACCCGCCCGGCGTAGCAGCCGAGCGAAATGCATCACATTAGCGCCCAGCACACCCGCATTCGGTGCAGGCTGGATGCGCGTCATGTCGCCCCAGTCGCCGCCGCGGTTAGTTTTTCAAGCGTCTCGCCTTGCAGCTTCTCGATATCATCCTGATATTTCAACAGCGCGCCCAACGTCTCGTCCACCGCACCCGGTGCGAGTTCATGCGCATCCAACGCGGCAAGGCACGAGGCCCAATCAATGGTTTCGGCAACACCGGGCTGCTTGAACAAATCCATCTTGCGCACCTGCTGCACAAAACTAACCACCTGTTCCGTTAGTTTCGCGGGCACCAGCGGCGCGCGGGCCGCCAAAATCGCGCGCTCGCGTGCCGCATCGGGATACCCGACCCAATGATAAAGGCAGCGCCGCCGAATCGCATCATGCACCTCGCGGGTGCGGTTGGAGGTAATCACCACAATCGGCTTGGTGGTCGCTCTGATGGTGCCAAGCTCAGGGATGCTGATTTGAAAATCCGCAAGCAACTCCAACAAAAACGCCTCGAACGGTTCATCCGCCCGATCCAGCTCATCGATGAGCAACACCGATGGCGGCAAGCGCGGATCAATGGCCGATAATAACGGTCGGGTGAGCAAATACTCCCGCTGATACAAGCCCGCTGCCAAACGCTGCCGCGCCGCGTCATCGGTTTCCGCCAACCGGATCGCCATGAGTTGCCGCGCGTGATCCCACTCATAGGCCGCCGCGGCCAAATCAAGCCCGTCATAACATTGCAACCGAACCAACCGCCGATCCAGCCCCGCCGCGAGCACCTTCGCAATCTCGGTTTTTCCGGTGCCCGGCTCGCCCTCCAAAAATAGCGGACGCCCCATGACCATTGCCAAATGCACGCTGGTCGCCAAGGCGCGATCGGCCAGGTAATTCTGGCCCGCCAGCAACGCCTCGGTGTCGGTAACGCTGCGCGGCAAGTCGCTCATCAGCCGAGGAACCGCCAGAGCACAATCGCAATCATCGTCGGCGAAGCAACCATGGGTATCCAAATC